>NHCX01000006.1 GCA_002168015.1 Verrucomicrobia bacterium TMED44 | reverse complement strand
ATTCAATAAAATTTTCAAAATTTAGATCACCATTGAATCATCCTGCTGTAATGTTTAGGAAAAAATCAATTTTATCAGTTGGCGGATATCCAGAATTCTTTCCTGAAGACTATTTTTTATGGATAAAGCTAATTAGTAATGGATTTAAGATTGCTAACTTGAATGAATCTTTGATAAAAATGCGAGTCGGTAATGCTGTGTCAGATAGGAGAGATTGGAAATTTCTTTTAGGAGAGCTCAAGGCGTTAAGTTACATGAGACAACATAGAATGGTAAATTTTATTGAATATCTATTAATATTTTGTCTTCGTCTAGTGCTTAGATTATCTCCCAAAAGGTTAAGGCGTTTTTTTTATAAAGTCTTAAGGTAAGTGGAACAAATTTATTTGGTAACGATTGTATTCTCTGGTAAAACAATATTTATGGACGATTAGGCACCCAAATGATAGATTGTTTTAATATTTTTTATCGCCCTTTAGGCTTGTGATATCTATAAGATAAAAAATATTTACTTAAGTACTCAAATTATTATATTTATTGTTAGATTAAATAGGAGACTATTAAATGGTTATGTTAATTGCTGAAATTGGGGTAAACCATAACGGATGCCCTGAACTATTAGAAAAACTCATTAATGAAGCTAAAGATTCTGGTGCAGACGCTTGCAAATTTCAAACGTTTAAAGCAGATAAACTAGCTAAAAAGAGTACTCCAAAAGTAAGATATCAACTAGCTACATCCGATCCAGAAGAGAGCCATTGGAAAATGTTAAAAAATTTAGAATTATCTGACGAAATGCACCATCTTGCTTTAAATCAGTGTAAATCATTGGGCTTAGAATTTATATCTACTCCATATGATCCAGATTCAGTTCAATACCTATTTGACCTCGGAGTTAAAACAATAAAAACTGCATCCGCTGATGTAGTGGATCATCGTATACATAAAAAAGTGGTTGAACTGGGCATGAGGCCTATAATAGCTGTTGGCATGGCATCAATTGATGAAATTAGATCAATGTTGAAAATATATCAAAACGCAAAAATTCCACCAGTTTTACTACATTGTGTGTCTAACTATCCATGCAGTTTTGAGAGTATAAACTTATCATGTATGACTACTTTGAAAACAGAATTCGGATATGAAGTTGGTCTTTCCGATCACTCGATTGATTGCTCTGCAGCTAGTTTAGCTGTTGCCTTAGGGGCATCAGTTATCGAAAAACATTTTACTCTTAATAAAGACATGGATGGTCCCGATCATAAGGCATCATCTACTCCTCAGGAGTTCAAAGAGCTTTCTGAAGCGATAGCATTCGCAAAAATAATTTTGGGGAGTCCAATTAAGAGATTGCAAGATGAAGAAAAGCAAATGTATAGCGTTTCAAGAAAAAGTGTCTGTCTTAAAAGACCACTTTCTAAAGGAAGTAAAATTGAAATGAGTGATTTAACAATGATAAGACCTGGTACTGGACTTAATGGAGATGACTTTTATAATCTCAGTGGTCATATAGTAAATAAAGACTTACCAGAAGGACACCAAATTTCTTGGGATGATCTTTTTGATAAAGATAGTGTATAAGTTATTGTTAGATTAACCGCATGAATTAGATTTCTAAAATGTACATTAGAAAGAAAAAAGAATGAACATGATTTTATGTGCCAATCATAGAGCTGGCTACGAAGCGTTATTTACTCTACTATCACGTGAGTTTGTTTCTGAAACTTCTCTAGTTGTGTTTACTCACGATAATGACGAAAGTAAGCCTATCCTAGACGCATGTAAAAAACTCGGAATTAAATATTTTTGTGAAAATATTAACTATCATAGTGATTTAGTTGCTGCGTTTGAGCCTGATATTATTTTATCTTGTTATTATCGTTTCATTATTAAAGAAAATATATTATCCAGCGCTAAAAGAGGTTGTTTAAATGTCCATCCGTCCTTACTTCCTTATTACAAAGGAACATTTTCAACTCCTTGGGCTATTATAAATGGAGAGAAACAAACTGGTGTATCTATTCATGAAATGGTGAAGAATGTTGATATGGGCAAAATTATCATGCAGACTCCTTTAACTATTAGATCTAATGATACTGCCTATTCCTTGTATCATAGGCTTGTGACTTTAGCTATTCAGATGTTGCCTTCTGCGTTAGAGGTTTTTTCACAAGGTTATAATGGCAAACCTCAAGATTCTCCCAAGGACTCAAGTAAATTGTATTTTAGTCGCAAGATTCCATTTGATGGAATTTTGAATGTCGATGAAATTACGTACATTCAGGGTTGTAATTTTATTAGAGCGATGTATTTTCCTCCACATCAGGGAGCTCAATTTAGGCTAAGGGATGGCAGCCTACTTGAAGCCAATAATGAATCTGACATACTACCTATTTCCGACCAATTCCATAAAAGAGGTACCTTATTATGATTTTCATATCTTCATCATGTGTTAGAAACCACTACATTTGGGAAAGTGTTGAGTGTCTTGCAAAAGAGGGGTTTAAAAATATTGAGTTGAGCGGGGGGACTAGAAGAGATGAAAGAAGCGTAAATAAGCTATTAGATTTAAAAGAAAAGTATAATTTAAATTATAGATGTCACAATTATTTTCCTCCGCCAGCAAATGATTTCGTAATGAATTTAGCTTCTGATTCAAACGAAGTCTATGATAATACTTTAAATGTTATCAATGAATCTTTAGATTTATCTGTAACTTTGAAATCAGACAAATATGGATTTCATGCGGGCTTTTTGACTGACATTAGTAAGAGTGAGATTGGTAAAGTTGTTAAAGGTCGAGAATTATTTGATAAAGATAAGGCTTTATTGAGATTTAAGAATAGAGTTGAAGATATTCAGAAAAATAATAAGAGTGATCTAAAACTTTATATAGAAAACAATGTGGTATCCAAAAACAATTATGCCAATTTTGGTAATAAAAACTGCTTTTTAATGACTAGTTATTTTGACGTGATGCAACTCAAAAAAAAGCTTAACTTTAATTTACTTTTAGACGTTGCTCATTTGTTTGTAAGTTCGAATACATTAGGAAAGAACTTTTCAGATGAATTCTTTGCATTAAATGCTCTTTCTGACTATTTGCATATTAGTGACAATAATGGATTATCTGATGAAAATAAAAGGTTGAGTAAAGGAAGTGAGATCTATAGAGCATTAAGCTTGGCAGATCTTAGCAATAAGACTTTTACTTTAGAAATCAATGATGATTTAGAAGGATTGGCAGAGTCATACAGTTTCTTAGAAGATTTGGTGTCAAAAGATAATTCTATTAAGAAGACTCCTAGCTTAAAGTAGAGATTTCAATCATCTTTTAACGTATAACGAGGCGATACGAACTTATGAAAATATTAGATAATTTCTTGGTTGAATTAAGTGTGCCGCTTGTCGAAGCGATGAGGGCAATTGAGAAGAATGCATCAGGAATTGTATTTACTGTAAATCAGGGAGTATTGGTTGGGTCTCTTACTGACGGCGACATTAGGCGTGCGCTTATTTCAGGAGCTTCTCTTAACGATATTTGCGGGGAATATCATAATTCGGAATTGACATTTTTGCCAATTGGTAGTTCCAATGCAGAGATACAAGCCGCTTTAGATGATAATAAAAAAATAATTCCTCTTGTAGATTCCCGTGGCGTTGTGCTTGATTTTGCTTCTAGATATAAATTGCATAACTTTGTCATTATGGAGCCTTACCTGAAGGGTAACGAGCTAAAGTACGTTAGCGATTGCGTCACTTCAAATTGGATTTCATCTCAAGGGAAATATGTGACAAGATTTGAAAAAGAAATTAGTCTTTTGTGTGGCGAGGGTGATTGTATCGCTACTAGTAATGGAACTACCGCATTACATCTAGGTCTGGAGACGTTAGGGATTGGTAAAGGTGATGAAGTAATAGTTCCAAGTTTTACTTTCGGAGCCTCCGTAAATGCAATAATTCATGCTGGCGCAACGCCAGTTATAGTAGATGTTGACCTCGAAACCTGGAATATTGATCCTAAAGAAATTAAAAAAGCTATTAATAATAAAACTAAAGCTATTATGGCAGTTCATATTTATGGTAATCCTTGTGATATGGATGCGATAATTGAACTAGCTAAGTCGTATGATCTTTTAATTATTGAAGATTGTGCTGAAGCACTTGGAGCAAGTATTAAAGGTAGACCGGTAGGTAGTTTTGGTGATGTAGCGGCTTTTTCATTTTTCGCTAATAAAACAATCACGTGCGGGGAAGGCGGTGCTTTAATTGTAAATAATTCTGATTTGACATTAAGAGCTTCTGAACTTCGTGACCATGGTATGGATAAGTCGAAACGTTATTGGCATAAATACGTTGGGTATAACTATAGGATGACCAACTTGCAGGCAGCAATTGGTTTAGCTCAGATAGAACAATTCTCGATGTTTATAGAAAAACGAAAGATAATATGGAATAGTTATCGTAAATTGTTAGGTAGTTATGATTATTTCGATTTTCAGCTGTCGAGAGTCGATCATAGCCCCGCTAGTTGGTTGTTCACTTTATTAATACGTGATGATGAGTCAATTTCCATTGATGAAATTATTTCTAGGTTGAAAGATTTTGGCATTGAAAGTCGACCAGTTTTTTTTCCTATGTCGGAAATGCCAAGCTTTGCTGAACTTGCAGAAATTTATAAAGATCCGAATTGCAAGAATATATCAAGAAGAGGATTGAGCTTACCTTCGTCAATTTCTCTCACGGAGAAAGAAATAAAATACATTAGTAATAGTTTATTGACTATATTGAACATAGATATTGCTTCAAATAAAAATGTTTAAGGGAATGCGCATCTTGGCTGTGATTCCAGCTAGAGGTGGGAGTAAGCGAATTAAAAACAAAAATATACTTCCGTTAGCAGGAAAACCACTTCTAAATTGGACGATCGAAGCTGGTTTGGCATCGAAATATATAGACAAAGTAATTGTTTCTTCAGACTCAGATAAAATTTGTAATGCTGCGCTCAATGCAGGAGCTGAAGTACCATTTTTACGTCCAGATGAGTTGGCAAGTGATTACTCTTCTTCGACTGAAGTAATGCTTCATACAGTTGATTTTTTTAGGTCAAAAAATGAACATTTTGATATTTGTATTTTGCTACAGCCAACCTCTCCTTTAAGGTCTGCAACACACATTGATGAGGCTATTGAATCATTTAGTACGTTGAATGCAAAAGCTGTGATTTCAGTTACAAAAGTAAAGCACCCAGTTGAGTGGATTAATGAGTTAGGTGAAAGCGGTGAAATGGATAAATTTTTTGTTGACAACGCTTTATCTAGGCGAAGTCAAGATTTTACAAAACAATTTTTGGTAAACGGTGCTATTTATATTTTTGATACGATAAGTTTTTTGAATGAAAAAAGTTATTTTTTTAAAAACGGTTGCTTTGCTTATATTATGAATAGTTTAGATTCCATAGATATTGATAGACATGACGATTTTAAGCTCGCAGAAATACTGTTAAACAATAGACTTTCTTGATTGTTTGTAGCTATTTATTACAAAAAATCAAAAGAGGCTCTAAATTATTGATAAAATTTATCAAGCCGATATAAAATAATCTGCAATTCACTTCACAGCCAATAAAAAGCTATCTTTAAAATGATCCTGAAACTAAAAAAAACTATTCAAATTTTTAAACAACTAAGTCAGAGTTTCACAGAGTTAGATTTTTCAAATGATGATGATGATATTGAAAAACAACATATTATAATTCCAATTTTTTATTGGGGTGATACATACGTAAGTTGGCTTCAAATCATTTTTGCTCTCAGATTTGTAAAGCGCAACGCACATATTTACTTTGTTTATGATGAAGATTTACCTGCGTCAAATAGCTATTTAAAGAATTTTTTTCTTGTAAAAATGTTGATTAAAAGGATTTCTTCAATAAATTTTTTTCTAGTAAAAATTTTGATTAAAAGAATTTGTTGCCACTCAAACTTTACACTATTGGAATCCAACCACTTTTCCGACAAGGGGGATCAATTTGATGAATTGATTTTTAAGAAACATTACTTCAACGCACAATGGCGCCAAAAACGATCAATTAAATTAAGCGAATTTAAGTTGAAACCATCAGTCCTAGAGTTAGATCAGGTTGTTGCTGCAAAGATTGACCATTTGCTCATGTCAAATAGTTTTGATTTTTGTTTTTGTCCTGGCGGTATTTATGGAAATTCTTATCTTTGGCGAGGAATTTGTGACAAAAGATCTGTTCGCTTCAGTTCTTTTGATGGTGATAAAACTAAATTAGTTCTTACTTCATTAGGTGTAGCAGCTCACCGAACTGATATTGAGTCGAGATTTCATATGTCATCAATGCAGGATACGAAAAAATTAGTTCAACAAGTTCAAAATGATATTCATAAACGGTCAAAGTTAAAATTAAAAAATTTAAGTTCTATTCATGATAGAAAAACAAGAAAAGAGGTGATAGATCAAGAAGTAACAACTTTCTTCAATGATTTTTCGCTAAACGTGTCTCGCAGCGGAGTCCTTAAAAATGCGGTTATATTTCTTAATACTTCTTGGGATTCTGCTGCTCTTGATATGGAACCATGGGAAGCATCGCAATCAGACTGGTTGGATCTACTTGTAGGTGAATTAATTCAGAATGGCTGTCAGAATTTAAGTATTCGACAGCACCCAGATGAGCAGTTTTACCCTTCGCAAGATAAATACCATGACAAAATAAATAGTTATCGAAAAATAAGTCAAGAAGTTAATTTTTATCTAATTGAGGCACACCATGAAATAAATAGTTACGAACTGATTAAAGATTCTTCTATTGTCTTCACTTTCGCAAGCACAATTGGACTTGAGGCATGTGTTTTGAACCGCCCTACATTTGTGTTCAAAGATAATTACCAATCAAAATTAGGAGCATTACCTAGATACACACCAGGAAAATTAAAAGATAATTTGGATAGTTATTTTAAAAATTGCCATGATTTTAAATTAAAATCAGCATTAGCCTATTACTATGGTCAATTGTGTGGTTGGCATGACATTTCTATTCAAAATATAGATTTCTTTTTAACCAATAAGAGCTGGACTACAATAATTGATGATATGGCATCTGATGTGATGTTAGGACCAATAAAGACCGTTGCTTAATTCTTTTAAATTTTTATTTCAAGTCTTTCCTTTAAAAAAGCTTTATAACTCGTTATTGCTTTTTTTCTCATTAATTACTTCTTTTATTGAGATCGGAATTTTTTTTATTGCAGCTGGATCTGTTGAGTTTTTTCTCTTCAATAAAACTGATGGATTGATTTCTATTATTAATATGATAAATAAATATTTAGACATTGAAATTATTCTTTCTCAAATTTTGATTTTGGGTTGCTTATTAGCAGTATTGTTGGTTTTGCTTAACTTCGTTATTTTGACGGTTACAAAGAAAAAAGCTGTTCAATTGGGTGTAATGCTTCAAAACAAGATTTTAGATCCATACCTCGAATTGGAACTAGATTTTAATTTTGAGCGAGATAATAAAAACGATTTAAAGGCATTTGCTGAATCTATTGTAGTTATAACTGAGGGTATATTACTTCAATTATATTTAGCATTAAGTCGATTTTTAGTTGTCCTCATTTATACTATTTTTGGTCTTTTTCTTTTTGGAATTAATTTCTTATTAACAAGCTTATTACTTGCCTTTATCTTTGTATTTTCTCTCAGAGTATTCTCTTTCAAGATTAGTTCTTTGACAAATAACATGAACATTATAGGAGAACGTAGACTGCGAATTATCACAAATTTTGTTGCTGGACGTTTTGATATAGTATTTTTTGGATTACCTAAATTGCTATTTGAGAAGTTAGAAAAAATTCTTGAAAAATTATTACAGACTAAGATTTCGATTAAGACCGAAGTGCTTAAGCCTCGTATAGTGATTGAAGGGTCGTTATTCTTTTTTATGATTGTATTAGGCATTTATAGAATTCAGAATCCTGACGTTACTTTGACATCATTAGAGATTCTCAGCTTTCTCTTAATCCTTAGATTATTACCAGCAATGCAACAGTTTACATCTAATATAAGGGAGGCTGCTTCAGCAAGCTGGGCTATCAATGATTTACGTAACCTTTTAACAAGTTCAAAAACAAGGGCTCTGCGTTTCGATTATGTCAGTTCATGGACTTGTAAGATTAATCAAAATAAGGACAGTAGTGAATGGTTTAGTGTCGAGAGTACCCGTGAAAATGAGGAAAGGGGCAAAACCACATTTTTGTTTGAATCAGGTCTAGTAAATATAATTAAAGGTCCTAGCGGAGCAGGTAAGTCAACATTATTGAAAACAATAATAGAAACACTTCAAGCGCAAGAGGATTGGAACTGTAATTTAAAGGAGATTACTAGCTACTTGCCGCAGAATCCTATCACTTTGCTAACCACTCTTGAACAAAACATATTAATGGGGAAAAGTAATATAGATGAGCATCTAAGTGAAGATCTTGAAAAAATGGGGTTTACTCAAAAATGGATGAAAATTTTTGATAAAAGTATATTAGAAGATAAAATTATTGTATCTGGAGGCGAGGCTCAAAGGATATCTCTTCTTCGTTGTCTTTATAACCCACAAAAGAAAATATTTTTACTTGATGAGCCAACTTCAGCTCTAGACCCAAAATTCGAAGATAGAGTTGCAAGTTTGATCGAAGCAACTGCTCGAAAAGGGAATTTTGTCATTGTAGTTTCTCACACTGAATTAAAAATAGATAAAAATTATTTGAGAGAGACATATATATGAAAAAGATATTTAAATTTTTAATCTATCTTTTTTATGTAACTTCTTTTTTTTTCTTCCCACAAAAGGGTCTATTACAAAATAAGAATCCTGTTAGGTTAGGTTTTTTTTCAATAACTAAAATCCAAGATGCTCATACTGCTGGCGATTCCTCTATTCTTGAATTTACCAAGATTTTTAACAAGATTCTCGGTCAAGATATTACTTACAACCTTTCGCTTTCTAATTTAAGATTAATAAACCACCATGAACTGAATGTTATGATTACTCGAGATATTATTTCTTTCGTAGTTTTAGATATTTTGAGACTTTTTCGCAAATATGACTTCGATTTAATTTATTACGCAACAGATGTTTTTTCCAACAGAGTCGACAACCAAAAAAAGTCACTAAGACAATTTATTTATATTTTCTGCATTAGCGTTCTTGAAAGTCTCGTCTGGAGTAGAGCTAATTTTATTTTTGCTAATCGTAAGGACGAATTTGAAAAAATAGTGGATAGAAATACTGAAGTTTATTTAGTACCTGCAAAATCACGATTACCTGTCCCTATGAAATCACGTTTTCCTAATTATATTTCAGGTTTAAAATTTATTTTTGTCGGCGCATCTGGCAACGTACCAAATAGACAGTCTATTAAAACTTTTTTAAAAGAGTATTGGCCAAAATTAATCATTAGATACCCGCTTTCATCACTCAAAATCATAGGTAAAAACTGGGTAAACTTTATTACTCCGCCTCCAAAGGTAACTTTAACCGGTTTTTTGACGGATGAAGAATTAGCGAAGGAGTATAAAAATTCAGATTTTTCTATTTGCTATCTTGATTACGGCGCAGGTGTTAAGGGAAAAGTTCTTGAAGCTATGGAGCATAACATAATAGCTCTTGGCAATTCTGTGGCATTTGAGGGGATTAATTGTGAGGCATTAATTCCTTTTGAATCTGCTAATGATTTGATAGAGCAAATAGAAAATTACTTAATTCCTGAGTCATACTCAAATACAATTATTAGGTACAATGATTTTTTGGTAAAAAATTATAGCCAAGAATTAATTGAAAAAAAAATTCAGTCTATGATTTCAATTATTCGTTAAACAACAGAAGTGAAGTAAAAATGTGGTTGAAAAATAAAATAAAAATTGGAGATTTGAATGAAAAATATTTTGATTGGATCTGATGGCTTTGTGGGCACCAATTTAAGAACGCGAAAAAATCATGAATATTGCTCATTTGATAATGGGTTTTTAAAAAAAGAATTAAATTCTGAAACTTTATTCCTCGACATTACGGGAGATATGTCTGCAATTGAAACTAATTTCAAAGAAGCAAAAGGAAATTTCAATGTTATTAATTTAGCCGCAATTCATCACATTCCTTACTGTAATGCTAATCCATCCGAAGCAATGATGGTGAATGTCATGGGAAATTTGAGGCTCTACGAACTCGCGGCAAAATATGATTGTTCGAAATTTATTTTCGCATCCTCTGGTGCCGTTTATGATCCTGGAGAGAAAAGTCATACTGAATTAGACAGAACAATCAGTAGCGATGTTTATTCTGCAACAAAGATCTTGGCTGAAAGCCATCTCAAGGAGAGTCTAAAAGTTCTTGGGGTGCCAGTCGTGATTCTTCGTTTTTTTAATATTGTTGGTGCTTACGATCTAACCCCTCATTTAGTTCCTGATATTGTCAATCAGATGCTCGATAAGGCACTGACTGAAGTGCGCCTTGGTAACCTTTCAACTCGACGTGATTACATAGGCGTGGATGATGTGTGTAGCGTTATTGAGCATTTCATAAATAGTTCTGATGAGTATGACGATCTCAATATTTTAAATGTTGGTACTGGCGAAGGTCATAGTGGCCATCAGGTTTTTGACTTGATTACTAAAATATCGAAAATTAATAAAGCTAAGGTTATTGATAAGGAAAGATTTCGTGTGTCTGATAGGCCAGTCCAAATTGCTGACAATACAAAACTAATCGATCAAATCGGAGAAATAACATTTACAGACTTTGAAAAATCATTGACTGACTATCTTAATTGGCGTGGCATACTTTAAAAGAAACTTATAATTTGCATTTTATTTTTTAGTTTAGTTAATCCAAAGTCAAATTGAATTGATAAAAAAATGAAAATATTATTTGCAACATTAATAGCGCTTTATTTTTCAAAGCAATTTCTTGAATACATCTATGAGATTGATGCTTATTTTATAATTTCTGGAATTCTCATTTTTATTATTCTTTATAACTTTTTAAGATTGCTTTCTTCAAAAGATGTAGTTGTGTTTACCTCTGTAATTATCTTTAGTTTTTTCTCTACACTTTTGATTAATCAAAATTTAAATGACAATTATTTGAATTTAGTATTCTTATATTTGCTTCAACCGTTGGCAGTTTTTAGTTTTTTTATTGATAAAAATCCAAATGTTATAAAAGACCGCTCTGAATTTGCTTTAAAAATCATATCTTTGTCATCTATACCATTGTTCTTAGGATGTATTTATTTTTATGGCGTGCATTTTTTAGGAGTAACTGACTTATTTAAGATTTATACAATTGAGTATTCTAATACTGACGGAAATTTTACTTTGCGTAATACAAGCTTCTTGGGGTCTTCACTAATGGTAGCCGGTATTTCATTAATTCAGTTTCTTGCATCGAAGTATCTAGATATGAAATTAAATAAAAAGATTTTTTCATATTGTGCAATTTTTGCTCTTATGTCTATTGCATTTTCATTATCTAGACGAGGCATTCTTCCAGTAATGTTGTATTATTTTATGATTCTACTTTGGTATTCTAGAAGTAGAGGCATAAAATTGATTTCATACAGTTTTGGAGTTTTAACTATTATGCTTATAGCAGCTCCTGGACTTCTAGAGATTTTGTACTTAAGAGCTTTTTCTATTTTTGACATTGTTAATGATACTTCGAATGTCTCTAGAATCGAACTAATGTGGCAAGGTTTGGTTGAAATTTTTCGCCAACCTTGGGGTCTTGGGTTTGGTGCGCTTTCATCCGTTGGATTCACCCCTCAAGAAGTCTTAATTTTAGAAAGCGTCAAGGTCACGGAGTCTGCAATTATTTCT
>NHCX01000005.1 GCA_002168015.1 Verrucomicrobia bacterium TMED44 | reverse complement strand
GATTATCCCGATGCCGACCAGAATCTTACCGCAGATAAGTTTAATCTTTCGAGGTTGAAGACCACCACTGCAAACGGCGATATCGATGGGGATGGAAAATATGAAGAGATCTACTCCTATGGAGCAAGATCCTTCTCCATCTGGTCTGCTAAAGACGGTTCATTGGTTTATGATTCAGGGGTCGATCTCGAAAAAATTGTCCAGCAAACCTATCCTGATAAATTCAATATTGATGATGACGATGTGGACAAACGTAGTGATGACAAGGGGGTAGAACCGGAAGGACTCGCAGTCGGAGAAGTTGACGGTAGAACCTTTGCCTTCATCGGTCTTGAACGTCAAAGTGGAATTATTATCTATGATGTCACTGACCCACTGCAACCTCAGTTTGTTCAGTACGCCAACAACCGGGACTACTCAAAGAGTTTTGACTCCAAAGAGGCAGGGGATGTTGGACCTGAAGGTTTAACCTTTGTTTCTGCAGACAACAGTCCGACCGGTTATCCTCTTTTAATTGTAACCAATGAAGTAAGCGGTTCCACTTCAGTTTGGGGAATGTCCAACCTGCCCGTTGGACCAGTGAAAGGTCTTAACATTCATCAGGACGCAGATGTTTCCATCCTGAGTTGGGATGATACTTCCTCTGTTGAAAATGGGTTCATTATTTATCGAAAGGAGGGATTTAGTGCTCCCTTTGTGGAGGTTGGTCGAGTAGGGCGTAATGTTACTAGTTTCTATGATGTTCAGATTCAACCAGGTGAATTTTATTCATATAAGGTGCATGCTTATAATGATGTCTCCGAATCTAGACTATCTCAGGTAAAAAGTTCGCAAGCTGATATCCGTCTAACTATTTTGCATGCTAATGATGCAGAGCAACTTATGCCAACAACACTGGGTAATGGCATTTACGGTGGAGCAGCCCTTTTCGTTTCCACAATGAATGAACTTAGGTCTGAGTTCAATTCTAAGGGACATGGTGTGTTAAGTATTTCTGCCGGAGATAACCTCATGCCGGGAAGAGAACTTTCAGCAAGTACATTACCTCTGTTCTCTCATTTTATGGATCAGGCAGGTTTTGAATTTGCTGCAATCGGAAACCATGAATTCGATGCCGGACCAGATACAACTGCAGTGTTTATCAAGTCCGCAAAATACCCAACCTTTTTGTCATCAAATCTTGATTTCAGTGCCCATAAACCCCTCAATGACTTGTTTGCAACCAACAAAATTGTCAAAAGCACTCTAGTTGATGTCGCGGTTGCTGGAAAAACTATTAAGGTAGGATTGGTAGGTGCTACCACTAAAAACCTTAGTTTTATTTCCAGTCCTTCCCCTGTGACCGTTGACATTGATGTTGCAAGTAAGGTGCAGTCAGAAGTTAATTCTCTTTCAACAAATGGAGCAAAGGTTATCATTCTCGTCAGTCATCTTCAGGGTGTGACTGAAGAACTTAGTCTTCTTACCCAGGTCTCTGGAGTAGATGTAGTTGTTGCTGGTGGAGGAGACAATCTCTTGGCAAATCCATCTGACAAATTGGTGCCCGGTGACTATGCTCAAGGATCTTATCCTCTAATCGGCTTAGATAAAGATGGATCAGTAGTACCAGTCGTCACTGTTGAAGGTCAACTCAAGTACATTGGCCGATTGACTCTAAATATTTCTTCATCCGGAGATGTTACTGGATGGAGTGGTGGACCCAACCGGGTAGTTGATTCTGCTATTGATCAGTTTCATGGTATGGTTCCAGACAGAATTGCCTATGAAACAATTGAAAAGCCGGTTAGTGAATTTGTTTCGGGTCTTGCAACAAGTAAGATATCAAATGATATAAATTTTGCCCTTATTGGAGGCAAAAATGATATCCGAGCTCGTGAAACTAATGTTGGGAATTTGGTTGCTGATTCACAGTTATGGGTTGCTCAGACTTATGCTAAAGACAAAAACGCCCCCGTTGCCGATGTCGCTATAGCAAACGGTGGCGGAATTCGGGATAGTATCAATTCTGGCGGTGAATCTGGTTACAAGGTATCGGTTGATGACACTTACAGGGTCCTTCCTTTTGGCAATATCGTGACCGTAGTGCCGAATGTTTCGGCAGCAGAATTAAAGCTTCTACTTGAGAACGCTTATTCCAAAACAGTTTTGTCGGAAGGAAAACCAAAAAGATCTGGTGACGGAACAGGTCGCTTTGCCCAAATTGCCGGTTTCAATGTCGAATATGACATCACTGCGAAACCTATGATCATGGATGAAAACAGTGTCGTCACCCAACAAGGCGTGCGGGTGGTTAATGCTACCATGAACAATGGGAAAAAAATCATAGAAAATGGGATTCCCGCCGACAATCTGACTCTGAATGTTGCCATTGTTGATTTCCTTGCGGACAACAAGGGAGATCAGTACTTCACTTTTCGAAGTGGGGCGATCGACAACATCAAACTTGGTTTTACTTACCAGGCTGCATTAGCCGAATATATTTCAGTCGGTCTAAAGGGTGATTTAAGTAAGTATGAAAAACCAGATGGAAGAATCAAGTTCGACGCAAAGGCTTCTTCTGATGGAGCCAAGGCAAGTTCTGCAAGTGGATACTTTCCAGGTTCTAAAAAACTGGATGGTGGTTGGAAGCAATCAACTTGGTTTGGCACCTTTTGGGACCAACAATTCCCTTGGATATATCATGCAGAGCATGGCTGGTTGTATGCTGGAGGAACTGGAGGTGCGTCCATGTGGTTTTATGACTTACAAACCGGTTGGTGGTGGACCAATGAACAGCATTATCCATATGTTTATTTAGACTCAGTAAAGGATTGGGTATTCTATCAACCTAACGCAGAAAGTAAAAGTCGCTTCTTCTACCTGTTCTCAGACGGTGGCAAGTGGGTAAATTATCCAATGTCTGGTCAATAAGCTTATTGTCCTGAAAGTCACTATATTTCCTACCTACATATTTAGATCATGAAGAAGTTTATTCTAGACATTGTTAGCCTGCATTTGACTGCAGTACTGACCATTGCACCAACTAGTGGATTTGCTCAAGTTGCCATCTCTGAAATTGGAGAAAAACCTTCTGTTAACCCTGGAGATAATCCAAGTTATAATCCTTCCGAGAATGACAGTAGTAAACTTCAAATTCCTTCCGCGGACTCGAAACCAACAGGTAATCCAACTGAAGGTTCTCCAATCACTCCTGATTTAACAAATGTTCCATTTGGAAACCCTGGTAATGTTCATTTCCATGATTCCACAAAATCTGAAAAAAGTGATGGTCCACCCAGTACTACCAAGCTTGATTTATTGGATAAACATTCTGACTTGGATGCAGAAAAAGTGTTAGGTCTAAACAACGATGAACTTGCAGAAATAGACAAGCTTTTGGCTAAAGGTGATTCTGGTTCAGATATTGCAAAGAAAGCAGTTGAGTTAGCCGATAAAGTTAAGACTTTGAGTGGCAGCAATAGCGATCAGGGAAAAAAGGTTATCAAACTGATAACGGAGAAAAACCTGGATCATCTAAGATTGGAGAAAATAGATTCGAAAAGCCTAAGTTTAATTGCAGACTTATCGGTTGATGGAAATCTCGATAGTGAAAAAGCTCTCAAAGTTGCGGAATTGGGAGGTGAACTAGGTCTCAAACTCATCAGTGAAAAGAATTTGGACTTAGAGAAATTGTCCAAAAGAAACTCTGCAGAAATCACCTTAATCAACAGCATAGGTTCTGATGCATTCAGGGCTCAAAAGGCACTTTCTGTTGCTGAAAAAGTTGGAGAAACTGGACTAGAGTTGGCTGCATCCTCCGATTTAGACATTGGACAATTTGATTCCTTTGTATCCATTGAATCATCTGATGTTACAGCAACTACAAACCTAAGGAATAATCTTATTAAAAATCTCGGAGATGCTTCCAATCGAAATGCCTCCAAGTTCAAGAAAAAGGGAGATAAGGTAATGGCGTTATCAAATATTTCAAACTCCGATGCAAAAAGTTTAATTTTCGAAAAACTGTCCAAATTAGACACAACTAAAAATCCTATCGAACAAATTGTTCTCCTTGATGATTCCATCTTGGATAGCATCTCAGCTATCGAAACCGCACCTGATGAATTGGCAAATCAAGCATTAAGCACGCTCAACAACTCAAAGTTTTCTGCAACATTAAAACTGGAGGTTGATACAACAAAATTAGATGTTCATGATATCAACTCTATATTCAATAATTTTGATCGCTTAGAATCAACAGAATTGGCAGGCAATGAGAATTTCGAAAAGATCAGAGAGCAGATTGCATCTATCATTGTTCTTGATGTCGTCAGTGATAATTTCAAAGTCGAAATCATAAATCCAGATGGAACTGAAACTCCAGTCGAAGCTGCGGTTCAGTTTTCTGATGTTGCTAATACATATGGTTCTGCAGTTTTGGCAGAAATCGAAGGATTAAAATCATCTTCTGCGATCGTTGAAGAAATGAATGAACTCAATCCTAAATTGTATGTAGCTAAAACAAATGGTTCTGATGCCCATCACAATGATGTACTTAATCATCTTGCTGAAAATGGAATAGTTTTGGAAACCTCTCCAAATGGTGCTCAACGATTTAGAAGAACTGCGGATAATTCTGGTGGAAAATCTCCCCTTACATTAATTAAGGAATTTCAAAGGGATTCTATCATTGAAGAAGTCATGAAAGAATATGGCAATAGCATTCCCGTTAGTGCAGGTGCCATTAAAAATATTTTAACACCCGGCGACGAATCTGAGGAGCATCATCACGAAGCAGCGATGAATTCAGCGTCTCATGCTGACTTTGCTGAATACATTGACGATGTAGTACCAGATGAATTAGAGGCAGTAAGTTCTACGGGGCAGGCTTCTTTCACAAACCAATTATCAAATTTGAAAAATAGGCTATCTAATGTCCGTCTCGCTCAAATGGGATTCCCTGCATCTGACGGCATGGTAGATGCCATGGTTGCCAAAGCTATGCAGGATTTTGACAAGGAAGATCGCTACATCGCCCAAGCGAATGGAACACTAACTAAGGATATTTTAAACAAAGTACTAAGCGATAAAGCATCTGAGTTAAATAACGGTTTTTTTGCCCAAGCTTCTGCGTCCTTTACGGAAGATGAACTCCATAAAATGGATGGAGATTCTTGGGGAGTCACTTTTGGAGTAGATCAGGAGATTTTCGAAGACTTCACCTTTGGAGTCATGGGTGGTTTTGGTAAATCAGATTCCAGTGGTGACGGAACTGAGGTTGCCACAGACAGTATATTTGCGGGAGTCTACAGTAATTGGGTTCGAGACTTTAATTACATCGATGCTTTTTTGACTTTTGGTTTTCATGACTCTGTAACCTCAAGAACCGAAAATTCGGGTGCAGTCATGGATGCTTCACCGAATAGTTCCCAGACTACGGTTGGTATCACCTACGGTAAGGTATATGAATACAAAAGTTTTTTAATCACACCTTCTCTTGGGTTTACCTACAATCATTTTGAAACGGGTGCCTACTCTGAGTCGGTAAGACCAGGCACTGATCCATTCAGCACAGCCAGTTCCAGTCAATTGCTCGAACGAAGAGACGAATCATTCGTCTCATCTTTAGGTGCAAAGATAGCCTACCACCATTTTAATCCTGAGGGGGGGGTAATAATTCCCGAGTTTCGCTTATCCTGGGAACACGACTTTAATGCTGACCCGGTAAATCAAGGTGTTCATCTTTTGAGTCATGGTACGGATGATGTTTACTATATTAATGGTCGTCCGGAAGACTCTGATTTTGGTCTCATTGGTACTGGTATTACATCCATTGGCAAAAGCGGGAGGTCAATGTTTTTACATTACGATTATATGATAGGAAAAGATGATTTCAATGCCCACTTTCTCAATCTTGGATTTAGAATCCTTTTTTAATCAATTTAGATTAAATTAATCTCGGTTTAAGAATTCACCCTACCCCACCACTCTCAAAACCGCCCTCTTTAAATCATCGCTGAGACTACCCCATCTTTGGACAATTCGGGTCAGCATCTGACGATCTGCCCCAGAAATCTCAGTCAATATCTCAGTCAACACCTCTACTGAGAACTCTGAATCCTGCATAGTTACTAGGATTTTGGGACATGGCGTTTCGGGTTCGATCCCCGCCACCTCCACCAAAGTTTCAAAGGCCCATTAATTTAAAAAGAATGTTCGGAAGCTCCCTTTGTTTTTCAGTTCTACTTCTCCTCTTGCGGTCAAGGAGGCATCAGAGCCGATGTAATCTGCTGTTTTCTCTGAGATGTGGACTTTTCCGGCTTCTCCCGAACTCTCCATTCTAGCTGCTATGTTCACGGAATCTCCCCAAACATCAAATGCACCGGCTTGAAAGTTGGCTATCAAAGAACCCGAATGAATTCCAATGCGTAATTTCCAAATAGGCTTCTCCAAGACTTCGTGTTGAATATTTATACCCTCGACAAATTTTAACATATCCAAGGCGAAGGCACACATGTTCAAAGCATGTTCCCTTTCTTGTCTGGGTATTCCGGAAACGCACATGTAGCAGTCTCCTATCGTCTTCACTTTCGTTACATTATGCTTTTTGGCAAGCCTGTCGAATCCCTTGAAAAAGACGGTTAAAGTCTCGATAAGATCTCCCGCTTCGAGCTTTTCAACAAGCTTTGTGAAACCTACGAAATCCGCGAACAGGATAGAGGATGTAGAAAAATACTTTACCATCGATTCGTTCTGATTGATGGATGGGGCATCTTTTTTTCCGTTATCCTGTTTTTTCAGGAAGTCATTTTCGATCGAGCCAACGACTAGATCCGCCAATATCCTGAGTCCTTCAATTTGATCGTGCATTATTTTCTTTGGTTCCGTACCAAGAACGCACAAAGTGCCAATGGAATAACCTTTCGAGGTGACAAGCGGTGAACCAGCGTAGAATCGTAGGCTAGAATAAGCTTCAAGTTTTTGAAAGTTCTTGGTTCTTTCATCCAAAAACAAATCCTCAATGATGAGAGGCTCCTTGGGCATCAGAAGGCTGTATTGGCAAACGGAAATTTCTCTTGGTAACTCTTGGGCCATGGCACTCTGATCAGCACGGAAGCCGAAATCGATCTTACATCTTTGAATGTTCGAACCTAGGATATTAATTAGTCCAACCTGAGTGCCAGTAGTGATGGTGGCGAGTTGTGTAAGTGAAGTGTAATCTGAATCTGCGGAGAAGTCCTTTTCAAGGACACCCAATCGTTCCACTTCGTCTAAACGACTTTTCTCGCTTGGGATATCTTCAACTGGTTTAATGCCAACCTGAAGTCCTTGCTGGCGAAGGATATCATTGAATTGCTTTTGGGTAGATTGGTTCATGTTCAGAAGGACTTTGGGGTTATATGCGAATAAAAGAACGATAATCTCTGTTTAAACTGGAATTAATGATATTTAAGTCAAAGGGAAAAGAACTGGATTTCGTATCGGATGAAAATAATGTAATTCGATTAGGCAAAACCTTAACATCGTATTCCTTAATCGCTCAGATACAGCCTAAACCCAGTGCACCTGGGAGGCATAACAGATTTATCTTGTTCATTGTTGATTTCGTTTGTTTGTAAAAAGATTACATTCGGAAAACTCTCCGTCTCTTAATCCAGTTCTTGTTGGCATTAGGAAAGCAACCCGTGGGTAATGAGAAACATGCTCAAAAGTTTGGCCAATTCAACTTGGGTAAAGGCCCTGCTAAATCTGGTCATAACCGTCTGGTTCACTTTTGTTACTCCGAGATTTGGCCATTTTTTTGTTTTTGTTTGATCAAATCATTCTTTATGATCCAGATCTAGATCTCTTTTACTTTCAAGCTACCGTATAAATATCGAACGGGCCTACCTCGTGAGGAGCTAGGGGAATCGAGATCCGTAGTGATCACGGTGCTGCTGTAAATCGAGTGAGTAACTCCCCGCTCTCAATATCGACCAAGCGAAGTCCGCCCTTTGAATCCCCAGTCAGAATTCGCCTACTATCGTTTGAGACCGCAAGAGACAAATTATTACATGTAGAAGTAAATTCTTTTCCTTTTTTACCGCTCTGGAGATCTATCATTTCAACCGAGGGCATTGCACCTGAAAAAATAAAATGCTCGGCTGAACCGAGTGCAGCTATACGGTAGATAGATTCGCTTTGATTCGCCAACTCTTTAACGGCTTGACCACTCTCAGTTCTCCAATAAAGCACTTTACCCTTACTACAGGCAGATAAAACATGTTCACCGGTTTCATCGAATATAACACTGTAGATGCCACCATCATGTCCGGTGTATGTGGATATACGAGTGTTTGTTGTCAGGTCGAACACCTTAGCAGTGCTGTCTTTACTGCCTGTAACGATTCTGTTTCCATCGGCACTCCATGCCAAATCATTGACCCAGTTGGAGTGATTGGCAAAGGTAACCATCTCCTGCCAGGTTTCACTATCAAATACTCGGACCGTACCATCGGTTCCACAGGTTGCCAGCCGGGTACCTGCGTGATTGAATTTTGCGGATAAACAGAGGTCATCTGACTTGTGGAGCAATTGAACAAGGGATCCATCTGAAAGATCAATCACTCTGACTTCACCAGAACGTCCGGGGCTACCACCTGCGACTGCCAGCTGTTTGCCGTCTGGATGAATATCGATTGAGTGAATCCGCTCAGGCAGGCCTGAGATCCTTCGTTGTAATTGCCCGTCTTTTGCGGCCCAAACCAGCATCTCGTGATAACCACTGGTTAAAATGGATTGATCCCCATGTGCAAACG
>NHCX01000004.1 GCA_002168015.1 Verrucomicrobia bacterium TMED44 | reverse complement strand
TTCAGCTTCGTCTAATCCGAGTGATTGGTCTGTAGCGGTTGGATCAGCACCAGCTGATGTCAAACCGTTATTATCATTGTGTTGGTATGATCCATCAATGAAACCATTGATGCTAAGATTCTCATTGATTTCGATAGCAGAAGCACTTCCTGCAATACCAAAAGCAACTAGAGTAGCTAGTAGTTTGTTTTTCATAGTAGTTTGTTTGTTTGTTTGTTTGGTTAACCTAAAATTTCCACCACGGGGTAGAAATAAAGTAATTCATTATAATGATTAATAATTCCAATTTGTCAAGCCAAAAACTCCCACTTTGAAGCGAAGAACTTGATTCAAAGCGGTTAAATCAATCAAAAGGGGAATCGAAATCAATTACACGGTCGCGATGAAATGATACGGTGCCCTTGTCCATAACTCCGTCTGCATTTAAGTCACCAATATACTGAAATGTCTGATCAATTCTTGGATTGATCGATTTTTTTATCTTGGTCGGGTTACCTAAGATTTTGCGAACCTGAAAAGCAGAGATGTTTTTGCGGATTTCTCTCCAAGATTCTCTTTTCGTCCACGGTCCTCTATCGAGCGTTTGTTGAGTCTTTAATTGATTTCCTAATTTTTGAAGAAATGATTTTTTCTCCTCGGGGACTTCCGGGATAGAGTTACTTGTTTTTTTTGCCTCCTCCGCAGATTTTGCTACTTGCTCCACTTCTTTCCTGACTTCCACATTTGCTGATTCCAATTTCGTTACTCTTTCATCCAAGTCTTGCACCGTTTGAAGAATCAAATCAAGTTTCTTGGACAGTTCAGCATTGGATACATTATTCTGAGCGGCGAGGATAGAGGTGGAAAGAAGAATTTTAACAATAATAACTTTCATAGGTTTTTAAAATGAATGACATCAAAAGAAGATGCAAGATCGAGTTTTGATTTAATTTCACATTTTATTTCCTTAAACATTTATTTCGACTGACCTCTTTATGTAAGAAAAGTACTTGCCAAGAAGAGTAATCTCTTAAAGGCTAGGGTTTGTTTTTTGTCCGATAAGTCCCTTTTTTCCCTAAATTTATGTGTCCTAACGCAAGAAAGATGGTTTATGATCTTTATTTTTCTATGAATGCAATTCATGAAAAAGTCGTAAAGCAAAGGGAGTGGAAATTCGCAATTATATGCCTGTTTCTTTTTACACCAGCCTCTGGGAATTTTAAAAACGGACTCGTCGCTTGGTACCCCTTTGACAGCAATGCGTCCGATATGTCCGGCAATGGAAACCACGGAACAGTCTATGGAGCATCAGCCTCCGCAGACCGTTTCGGACAAGGAAATCAGGCTTATTTTTCGATGGGGTCGATGATTATATTGATTTGGGAAATTCCACCTCTCTGAATCCAGCAAATTTAATAACCGTTTCCGCTTGGGTTTCGTGGTTCCTTCTCATTTGCAACAGATTCCACGAAAAATGTACGCTTGGTTCTTATGAGTGGGGATTCCTTGGAAATGCAGGATGGCAGCTCTTTCAAATCCAGTCTTGCTGAATTGGTATTGGCCGCCCGCGGAGATGTTTTGTTGCAAGGTGCCCGATTGGAAAGTGCGAGAGAAGTAGCAATTCGTAGCATGAGGGATGTGCAATTAAGCAACTTCACAGTAAGCACGAGCGAAAAGGTGCGGATCATGGCCAACCGTGATTTGCATGTGGATGGCCTGTACCTGAGTCAAAATCTTCCCAGTCTGATCATGGAGGCGACCACAATCCGTTTGCGGAATATCGATTTTCCTTCAGCCACACAGGTCCAGCTTAACTCACTGAAAGGTGCTATTGACGGACGCTATCCCAATTTTGGAACCTCCGTGCCTCAGACCCAACAGTTGGGCAGGGTGAATTTCCTCGAAAATATACGCTCCGGTGGGAATCCACTGATTGATCGTGTGTCTTTTGATCAGTTCGGTGGCAATATTAAGATTGGCAAACTTCCATGATAATGTAACTTTTTTCCATATTCACTTAATTCTTCACCCACACCTGACACGATATGAAGTTGCCTGCTCTTTTTATAATTTTTTTGATTCCTCTTGCTTTGTTCGCACAGGAAGTCAATTCATCCGCTTCAGATAAATCGAATTTTAGTACAAATTTAGGGGTGCAGGAAATTGTTGAGGTGGGGGCTCCCCTGACCGTTGCAGTTGATATAAACCAGTCTGAAGAGTCCGACCTGAAAGAAACCGTATATCCCACCCCCGTGAGAATATCCGAGCCAATACCGGGTACACCCCTGGGATCGCTGAAGAATTCGCCTCCGCTTGCTATTCCACGACCTGAAAATGGATTGGAGGCACAATTCAAACAAATCGAAGATTCTTCTGAGAGTGAATCAGCACCCTCAGCAGTCTCGGATAATAGTAAAGCTTTGAACTTGGACATTACTGCACAAGTGGGATTGCGTACTTACCGTACGAGTAATGTGCTTCGTCAAAAAAGCTCACTTGCGGAAAACTCTGGTGTGTTTGAGTCGAGTGTGGGAATGGGCGTGTCCGGTTCGCAGACAAAGCTGGGTGAGTATGTTACGATGATTCCAGGGATTGACCTTTTCATGCAATGGGCAAACTTTGAAGAATATTCTGGTTTGCTGGATTATCGTTTTGCCATGGCAAAAGGAGATTTACAGTTCGGATTACCCAAGGATTTCACTGTGGGGGTTTCTTTGGATTACAATGTGTTGTACAACCTGAAGAGTGGAGATCGAGCGTTTGACTCCATCTCTCCATCTCTTTCCATCCAGAAGCTTTTTCCCCTAACGGAAGAATCTTTTTTAATTTTGGAAACCATGATCCGGTGGTCAGATATGACGGCGGTCAATATTTTCCCTGCTGCGGGTATCTTTGCGGATAGTGGTAATAATTACCAGAATTCTCTTTCCCTAAGTTATATTCATTCATTTGGGGAAAATAAAAAGTGGACATTTATGCCCCGAGTTTCCATTAACCGAACGAATTACTCTGTTTCCCCGAATCTTGGTCGTTTGGATTACTTGTTTTCTGGTGGGGCAAGCCTGATTTATCAATGGAATGAATGGTTTGGGGTTCAGGCTTTTTGGACTTATTTTTCGATGGATTCGGATAGTATCGACGATTTCAATGCACAAGACCTTGGAATTGCCGTCAGTGGAAATTATCAATTTTGAAGGTTTGACCTTCTTAAATATCTTCCTTTTGATCATTAAATCATGGATTGGAAATTATTCTTCACTATCGGACTGTTCTTCTCTTCTGGTTTACTCAAAGCTCAGTCATCGCATTTGTTATTGGTTTCTCTTGGGGAAGGCGCTTTAACCACCGGATCCACAGGAGAGAAAGTTCCTCTAAGTCGGGCAAGTTACCTGCCGATGGATCAAACAATTTCGGTCCGAACAAAAGGTGGGTTGGAGACAATGGTGCCCGGTTCAAACTTTAGATTTGGATCGCAAACAAATTTTACAATTGAGGAGGATGGAGTTGTCCTGAATGCTGGATCGGTAATGATTCAATCGCGCAAGATTGAACATGCAGTCACGCTAAAATGCCCGGAAGTTTCTTTATCGATTTCAGGAGCGGGAACCTGCCTTGTTGAAGTGGGTACAAATGGTGGATGTAAAATTGTTGGTGTTTTAGGCCGGTTTCGATTGCAGGTTCTTGGGGCTGAGAATTTAAGCACGGAGGTGATGCCTGGAGAATTGTGCTTTCTGATGCCAGGTGATCGGGGCTTTGGAAAGAAAATTAATATTAATTTAGAGAAACTAATTTCTTCCTCCTTCCTCCTGTCTGCTTTTCCCAATGCTCCATCCCTTGAGAACTCCCTCAAAAATATTGCGAAGCAACAGGAACAGGCAATTGGAAAGTCTTTTAATGCGGAAGTTGGTGATTCCAAGGATTCAGACAGTTTTGAGATTGTTGAAAATAACTCAAATTCAAATGATTCAGATCCAAAGTCTCAGAAAAATTTGTCAATTGAAACAAATGATCAAGGATACTCAGTTCCGGAAATTGATCCACTTACTGAACTACTTGGACGGGCTCCGCGAAGATTTGGAGAGGATGTAAATAGGCCTGTTTCCCCTGAAGTCACCAAAGAACTAAAGAAGATCACTCAAAAGTCTGTAAAGACCCCACCGGTGGGACCCGCAGAACCGATAGAAGCGGTTGTGGAAACTGTGCCTGAGGAGGCTTCCCCCCGTCCTTTTCCTTCTCGTCTTCTGCGAAAAAATAACCTAGAAAATTGAAAGTTTAAAATAGAAATATGAATACAATGATGCCAATCGTTCTCGCCTCCGGTTCCGGTGGCCATGATTATTTATACGGACTTTTCTTTCTGATTGTCTCCTTGGTCATTGGGGCTGCCACCCGGCACTTTCTGCAAAAGGTTCCCTTACCCTTTACGGTGTTATTGCTGTTAATCGGTTTAGCGATGGGAGCCTTAAACCGGGCATATGGACCTCATGGCGGACATGCCCATGAGGGAGGACATACCGAGATGGCCGAGGGGTTTATTGCCAAGTTCATTGACACGCTTAGCGGGGCTATCACCTGGGGCGGTAATCTCGACGGGCATCTCATTTTATATGTTTTTCTACCCATCCTCATCTTTGAGGCGGGATTTGCCCTCGATGTGCACACCTTTAAAAAATCTTTTGCCAATGCGTTTTACCTCGCAGGTCCGGGTATTGTTACCGCCACCGTGATGTCGGGTATGGCTTTTTATGGAATGGTACAAATTTTTGGTGGCGAAGGAGGCGTCCTTTCCGAATGGAATGTGGAAGCGGGAGCCTTCCTCTTTCTGGCCTCCATGCTTTTTGGGGCGGTGGTCAGTGCCACTGACCCGGTCGCGGTGGTGGCTTTATTAAAAGAATTGGGAGCGAGTAAAAAGCTAGGTACTCTCATTGAGGGAGAGTCTCTTCTTAATGATGGTACCGCTATCGTTGCTTTTGTTTTACTCTTTGGAGTGGTTACTGCGGCTGAGCCTTTTTTGGGAACAGGTGCCTTTATTGGGAGTGCGGCCATTGGTTTTGGTAAAATCGGAGCGGCTGGTGGACTGATCGGGGTCCTTTTGGGATTGGTCGCAATTCTTTGGGTAAGAAAAGTCTTCAATGATCCAATGATTGAAATAACGGTGGTACTAGTCACCTCTTATGCCGTTTTCTTCATTTGCGAGCACTTCTTTCATGTTTCAGGAGTTTTAGGTCTTGTAGCCCTTGGAATTGTGATGGCGGGAATCGGGCGGACTCGAATTAGCCCTGAGGTTGAGCATTTTATGCATGAATTTTGGGAGTTGGTGGCTTTTGTCGCCAATGTGATCATCTTTATTGTGGTTGGTGTGGTGATTGCCCAAAACGCCAATCCTACCGGTATGGATTTTGTGATTCTCGGCCTGGTTTACTTGTCTATTCATATTGTCCGGGCCATCAATATGGGGGTCTTCTATCCTTTAATGAAAAAGGCTGGATATGGGTTGCCCTCCAAAGATGCAATTGTTGTTTGGTGGGGAGCTTTGCGCGGGGCGATTGGACTGGCCTTGGCCTTGGTTGTTTATTCCGAACATTTACGATACGATTTTGCTCTGGAGGCAGGTGGAGAAGGATATAAGCAGGAAACCACTTCTGTTTTTGTGCTAGATAAGAGCCAGGCCAACAAAATCCAAGGCACCAAGGATATAAACTTTTACCAAGGGGTTTCTCTTGCCCAAGCTAGGGTAGAGGTAAGTGGTGGAAAAGTGGTGGCTATTTCTCAGGACACAGAAAAAGCAAATCAAAACCTGGGCAGTAAAACATCGCAGGATGCAGCCAAAATAAGGGATGAATTAAGCAAAGGAGATAAGGTGGTGGTCATTGTAGGTGAAGGAGACGGGGCGGTGGCCCAGGCTTCCCTGATCGGAATTTCCTCCCGTGTACGAGACCAATTTCTATTCCTGATTTCCGGAATTGTGCTGCTCACCCTTTTGGTGAATGCGACGACCGTGAAGCCATTGGTTAATGCTCTTGGACTTACTGAACTGCCTGCGGTCAAAAAATTAATGTTTTCCAATGCTTCGGGCAACGTGGCCGAAGACTGCGAGCAAGAAATGGATTTACTTAAAGATGACCGCTTCCTCAGCGGGGCAAACTGGGGATTAGTCAGAGATTATTTACCAGAACCAGTCGCTTATCCTTTGACCGCTGATGAATTAGAGCAAATGGATACGCTTGCGGAAACCCGCCGTCGCCTGTTGGAAAAGGAACGAAGTAGTTACTGGGCACAGTTCCGGGCTGGTCTTCTCAGTGCCCGTGCTGTAGCACAACTCGACAATAATTTAAGCGAGTTTCTCGACCTGCAAGGAAAAGCGCCACTGAATGACCGAGATTATTTAGACCGAATTTGCGGAGTGAGTAAAATTACGGAGGCGATTCGGGATGTTCCAATTTTGAAAAAGTATTTTTCGGACAAAATTACCGTCAGTTACGATGCGTCCAAAGCCTTTGTCGTGGCACAGCAGGAAATGGCCAAGATGGTCGATTCCATGGTTAAGGAACTTGATGATAGTGGGGATCCAGAAAAACTCGGAAAGTCTTCGCGACTGTTAAAGGACGAAATTCGGCAGAATCGATTAAAAGGTTTGGAATTTATCCGCAATATGCACGAGAACTATCCTGAGGCTACCGTCGGGATCGAGACCAAAGATGCAATCCGGTCTGTTTTAAATCATGAGCGTAATACGATCAAAAAATTAAAGTCTGAAGGCATGCTGGAGGCCGATGAGGCCGCGCGAATGATCACTGCAGTTGAAGAACGGATGAAAACAGTGATGGAAAGCTCGATGGAATTGAGACTTCCCGAGCCAGAAGAGGTTCTGCGCGAAGTCAACTGGTTAAAGGGATTACCGGAAGAGTTAATTTCCAAAATTATTGACGCATCCGAGACTAAATCTTTCAATAATGGAGATACCTTAATGAAACAGGGAGATGACGGAGATGGGATGGTTGTTATCACCCGGGGGAGTGTAAAAGTTTCCATTGGTGATCTTGTGGTTGATATCATGGGGCGTGGAGCTGTGATTGGAGAAATGGCCGTACTGGGAGGAGTTCCAAGAACTGCAAATGTAGTTGCTGACTCAACGGTGACTGCCCTTTGGTTAAGTACAGAATCCATGCAGCAAATCATGACAGAATCTCCGGAATTATCCGGTAGTCTATGGAAGACTGCCGCGATGAGGTTTGCGGAAAATCTTTTGGGAGCGAAGGAACCTTACAACAGTTGGAACCAAATGCAGTTACGTCGTTGGTTAAATGAAGGTGAAGTACTTTCTCCGTCGGACGGTGAAAATATTAATCTTTACGGAAAGATTGCCGTTTTGGTTGCAGGTCAGGCATCCGCCCCCGGAGCTGCCGAGCCTACCGCTGCACCCGCTCATTTGGATCTCGCCGAAGCTGTTTTTCAAGGAAATGCCAAAATCTTTGTCCGAGACGCGTAAGACCTGAAATGGCGGAGAGGGCGGGATTCGAACCCGCGGTACCTTGCGGTACACAGCATTTCCAATGCTGCAC
>NHCX01000003.1 GCA_002168015.1 Verrucomicrobia bacterium TMED44 | reverse complement strand
AGAGCTCATCAAATAAAAGAATTTTATACTTACTTACCTAAATATGCTAAGAATTATACTGATTGGAATTGCGGACATATGGCAGTGCATTACGCATGTAATAAACTATTAGCTAATGAAGTCCACATGTATGGATTTGATTCAATATTTGATTTTAATTTGAGAAGTAGTACTGACTTTTATTTATCTTCTTTAAGAGATAACACTCACAGTAATAAATTAAAAACTGAGTGGAGACCTTTATGGGAACATATATTTAATGAATATTCCAACACTCAGTTTAAATTATATCATAACCATCCTAATATAAAAATTAACCTTCCTAAAAATGCTAGTGTTGTAGTAGGAAATGCTAGTGACGTAAAAATTAAAGATTAGCTATTTACATTGCATTATATCTGTGATATAATATAATTATGATATATGTATCTGCACATGGAAGCAATGAAGTAAGAAGGAAGTTTACTGAATCTATCACTTGGTGGTTTATAGATAAACTGCTTCCTAGATATAAAAATCTTAACATATCAATTGACATTACAAAAATAGATGATGCACAAGGAACTTGTGTATATGATGGTGATACTTTTCATATTGAAATAGATTCTACTTTAAAAGGTGAAATTTTTATAGAATGTTTACTCCATGAATTAGTTCATGTAGAGCAACACCTTAAAGACTTATATGAAATAAATGACGATCATGAACATATACCTTATGTAGATAGATTATTTGAACAAGACGCATATACAAGATCAGAGTTGTTATGTCAAGAATATATAAATAAAGAATGGATAGCTTATGCAAAAAGATCAATTAAGATACGGAACTTGGTTGCGTGATCAATTGAGGAATTCATCTACAATGAAAGATCATGAAATAACTACAATTCCTATTACAAAATTAAATCCTAAAGGTTGGGATAATCACGAAGATTCTTTTGAAGAAACTTTACGTAGAGAGATGTTAAAATGGAAAGGCATGTACTTTATTATCCAAGAAGATATGACACAGCTGTCAGAAGCGCACAACAAATCTTTAGAAAGAATTAAAGAACTATTAGAAATAAATGAATCATTAAGAGTTAGATTAGACAAAGATGATAGACTATTAAAGACTTTACATGATTCATCTAAAACTTCAAATGAAAAAACACTATGAATTATAATTTTTGGGGTACATATTTTTATGTAAAAAAATTAGATGAAGCAAAAAGTATTCTTAAAAAGTGGGATCCTTTTTTATCCGATGATGCATATGTATCTGAATCTGATTGGAATATGGCACAAGCAAAATCTAGTATAAGAAATGAAAAAAACAAAGATTTACCATGGAAAATTTGGTTTGATGCAGTGCAACCACAAATAAATACTTATTTAGAAAATTTACAACCGCTAATGGAGTATACTGTACATTGTGATGAAAGGTGGTTTAACAAATATTCAATTGGTGATTATCAGGAACCTCATGATCACGCCTTTCCTGGCAGAGGTCTTAGTGCAATATATGTTCTTGACTATCCAAAAGATGAAAAAGATCCTGGAGGGCAATTGGTATTTGAATGTCCTAATTTCCCTATAATCCGTAGTTCAGGATTGGATGTAATTTTTAATGCTTGGAACTGTCAACATTTTGTACCACCTTTAGAAAAAGGTCTTTTGATTTTATTTCCTAGTTGGATATCGCATTACGTTTTACCTAGTAAAACTAACAAAAGAAGAGCTACTATTGCGGCTAATTTTGCTATAGAACCGTTTAAGGAGAAAAATAAATGAATTATATGTTAAATATGTGGAATGTTGTAATGGACAATAGATATAATCCATTGTCACAAATACCAGATTTCGAAACACGACACTTAGTATTTCAACTATTAGCTTGGATGTGGTGTATCATATTCTCTATGTACTTTGGCTCAATGTATGTATTTGGAACAACAGCAATACTTCATAGTATACTTATTGCGGGAGTGGCTATAACATTCGCAATATTTAGAACCGCAGAAAAGAATCCGCAGTTCTTTATGAAGAAAGACGGATATCATAGTTTTCCACGTGCAAGACAATCTATGTGGATAAATGGTAAGAAAGTCCAATTAGATCCTAGTGATCCTGGTGGTGAACACGAATGATACAAGTTACCGAATCAGCTCAACAATACCTTACTGATGTACTAAGTGATAAGAACAATGATGATTATGTTACTCTTGGTGTTAAAGGCGGCGGTTGTTCTGGTTTTACATATATCTGGGATTTTAAGAAGAATTGGCCAGATGTTAGATGGGGAGACCCTATTGAAGGTGTACTTGTATTAGATCCTATGGCTGAAATGTATGTAGCTGGCTGTACAATTGATTATGTTAAAGAGCTAGGTGGATCATATCTTAAAGTAGTCAATCCTAATGCTTCCGCGTCCTGTGGTTGTGGCGAGTCTTTCGCAGTGTAACAAATTTGTTACAGTTTACAACTTTTTTAACTTTTTTTCTTTTAAAATGAAATTAACTATATACATTGATATCAATCTGTGATAGAATGAATATATAAGGTAATTAATTTTTAGGAGTAGAAAATGGAAAAACAAATGGATTTATTCGAAGTAAACTGGGGTGTTAGAGCTGATCTTAAAGATGTTCAGTCAAAGCTATCTGATCTTATACCGCTTGAAGGCAGATGTGAATCTTCACGTTCAAAGAACAAGAATCTCGAAAAATTTAGAGTTGCTGCTAACCTAGCATATGATCTTTTCAATAATGGTCTTATGAATCGTAGAGGCGAGTTCAAAAGATTCTTTGGCTTTGTTCCAATACCTACAAGAGAGCCATACCCAGGATATATGAACCGTGCAAAGTGGGATGAAATAGAACTTCGTGTGGAAAAGGTAATAACACCATTAATATTAGCTGCAGCTAAAGAGCAGGAAGTAAAGTAATGAGTAGACCAGCAACATTAGAAGAAATGGCTCAAGCCTATTCAGATATGCATAAAGAATTCTACGGTGTACGTCCTAGCTATAATATATCTGATTGGTCTATAGAAACTTTAGGTAAAGAAATAGAATGGCTCCAAAATTCTCTAAGAGATGAATTTGAAAGAGACCAGGAATCTGCAAAAAGAGCTGAAGAAGAATATAATAGGTTAGCTCAAAAGCTTAACATTAAACGTAAAACTTTAAATCGTTGGTTAAAAGATGCTGATAATAACATGCCGCTAAGTGGATCTAATTATGTTTAGTACTTCTGTTAAAAGAAAGAAGGATAAAGCTCATTCTACTAGTAGAAGTGTTGAAAAAGCTGATAAGAAAATCAGTAAAGCTAAGGATCGAAGATTTAATAAAAGGATGACTCAAGATGGAAAAAATTAATACTAAAGGACATTCTTTTGTTGGAACAGTTTGGCCAGTGATTGGTAGTAAAGGTGACAAGTACTCTATTGTCATGACAGATGAAGGGTTTGAATGCAATTGCCCAGCATATGTAAAATGTAAACATATTAAAGCAGTGGAGAAGAAAATACTATGTCAAAGTGGAACGTAATGAAAACTAAACCTTTACATGAAAAAAACGTTTACTATACCTATCACGGGTATAGATTCATAGCTGAATGGAATGAAGCAGATAAAATATATCATAATGAAATTACAGATTTTAGAGGTATACCTTATGTTAGTGGAAACTCTTTAGATGCTCATGAATTTAATACTATAACATCAGCCGATGTTTGTACTACAACAAAAAATACTTTAACTATAAAAGAATTTGCTAGAATTATTGATAAGTGGGAGGATTATATCAAAAATGGGAATATATAATATAGATCAGTTAGAACAATTAGGAAAAAGAATAGAAAACGCCAATGATATGCTCGTAAAATTCGAACATGGATCTTGGGGTTATAAACTTTGGGATAAAATTCTAAAAAAATTAACTAAAGATTGGCAAAGAGAAGTTTATGGATTTACTGTGGGTACTTACTATATATCTGGCAGGAACTTTGCAAGATCCAGTGTATTTCAGCGATCTTAACACTTGCTTAGAATATTCAGAAAAAGTTAAAGCGCAAGACTACCATCAGAGAGTAGCGGGTGATAAAATTTATATCAAAGTTTATTGTATACCGAAGAAAGTAGAACAAAAATGATATATGAAGTAGAAAATTTAAAATTTAAACCAACTCCTATGACAATATGGGACTGGGCCATATGTGCAGGATTCTCATACCTATTCTTATTCTCCCTTATAAATATACAAAACTTCATACTTAGTCCTATCTGTTTTATGGTAGTACTATCATTATGGAATCATTTTTGTAATAGGAGAATAAATGTCTAGCGACGGATGGAATAAGAATGCAATGGAATACGGCGAAGGCCTTTCACCTCAAGAAGAAATTAAAGATCTTAAAAACGAAGTGAAAAAACTTAAAAAGAAAGTAAAAAAACTTGAGGCAGATAATCAGCCTGACATATCCAAAGAACTTGAGTTCTGGGATAAACACAATGGAAAACTATTAACGGAGTAAATTATGAAAGTTGGAGACATGATAATTGATGCGGCAAAGAAACAAGCAGAAGGTGAAATTGCTGTACATAAAGCGAATATTGAAGTATATAAAGCAATGCCAGCCGGTATCGGTGAACATTCAGATGTCACAGAAGCAGTCATAGCTGAATTAGATAAAATGGCAGCTGCTTCAGATAGATTAGAAATGATAGAAAAACATTTCACAAAAACTAACCCTTATCAAACCCCTATTTCGGAGTAATATATGTCAGATGATATATTCGATTTTGGATTCACAGCAGTAGACGAATCAGAATTAGAAGCTGTAAAAAAGACACAAGATACAGCTAATGATGCAGAACAACTTGCTACTGGTACACAAGCTAAATTAGATAAGTTATATAATGCAATTACACCATTACTTAATAATCTAAAAAAGAATCCAGAAAAAGAATATATCCTCTGGCCAAATAGAATTGATAAAGTAGAACAATTTGAAGATGTATTAAGAAAGATATATCAAGCTTAAGCTAACATTAGTAACCAGATTAATCCTACTATACCGCAGACTCCTACAATAGAAGCAACTATAATTGCAATAACATTTAATATATAACTTCGAAGTTCTTGTTGCGCATATATTTGTTCTTGTCTATCTTTACGAATTTTAACTTGTAACTTTAGTATTTCATTCCAAGAATTAGGACCATATACTAGATTAACATAAGTACGTAATTCGTCTTCCATTTGTTCTGCTTTTTTCTTAGCAGCAAATGCGTTCATAGCATCTTCTTCTATGGAAGATCCGGCAAATAGCTTTTTAAATATTGGAGGATTTGCTGCCATCTTATTGGCATGATTAACGTCTGATATAGCTCCCATCCACCTACCCATGTCACTATACATTCCTTCGATATCTTTTCCCATATCGAAACCTTTTTTAATGACATTAAAGGCGGCAGTTGCTGCAGTGATAGCAGTAATTGGATCCATGACTTTCCCATAAAATATTTAACAAAAATATAAAATTATAAAAAAATCAATTCAGTACATGTGTATTTATACTAGTTTGCCAACGGATTGTCCAAAGCACGCTGAACTAATTTGTTAATTCTGTTTTCCAAATCTTTAAGTTTTCTTTCAGTGTCGCTTTCTAATGAATTCTTTTTAGCATCAACTGAAGTTATTAAAGAATCTCTCTTATTGTCAAATCTTTGTTCAGCGATGTCAATCATATCTTTTACTTCTTTTTTAATCTTTTTCATATCATTTTCTGATTCTTCAATAAGTTCTTTTGATTCTTCTTCTGTTTCATCTAATAAATCTTTAGTTTTAATTTCTAATGAATTCATATCGTTTTCTACTTTGTCCATTATTTTTTCTGTCCTTATGATATCATTTCTTAAATCAGACTTCATATCACGACTATAATCATTAGCTGTGGTAATATCTTCTTTAAGCATTGCTATCTCTTCTTTAAATAATCCTATTTCTTTCTCAACAAAGTTCATATGAATATCAACAGTTTCCATATGTTCATTCATTACCGCAATTCTCTTATCAAATCCAGATAAATCTGGCGCAACGTATTCTTGGATCTGTTCTTTCATATCCATATAATCTTTGTAAAATTCAAAGCCAGCCCAAAGGCCACCTCCTATTGTTCCAAGTAGAGGAATGACCAATAATAATTTACTTCCTCCAAGTTTAATTCCTCCATATTCTATTTCTGCCATGTATTCCTCCCTATTGCCATTGCATATCTACCATTTTATTGTGTAGAATTTGATTAGCTAATCCCATTCTTAATCCTCGTTTGGAATCAGCAAGTTGTTTAGTTTTATAAAAGTCTGTATCTGGATAGTATCCACCGGGTAATGTGGTACCATATTTTTTAAAATCTGGATTGTAGTTTATTAAAGCTAGAACTTGTTGTTGAATTTGTTTTTGTTGTTCTAATGAAGCAGCTTGTCCCATATCTTCAGCTAAGGATTTTAATTTATTGGCTAGGATCTTTTTTATTTTTTCTTTCTTATTTAATTTTTTTGATCCATTATTATTATCCTTTGCATCTCCAGTTGCTTTGTCACTGGATTCTGTATCAGTTCCTCCTCCCACTTCGACGTCGTCAGAATTATCGGATTCTTGTACTTCTTTCGATTCTTCTTTATCGACTTCGTCAGAAACCTCTGAAACTGTATCTTTCGATTCTTCGGCTTCATCTTCGGAAACTGATTCGATGTTTTGATCCTCGGTCTCTTCAACTTCTTTACTAACTGTTGCAACTTCTTCCTCTTTAGTTTCTAATTCTAACTCAATTTCTATTTCAGTTTCTATCTCATCAATGATATTTATTTCAATTTCTTCTTGAATAGGCTCTGGTATTTCAATTATTTCTACTTCTACTTCTGGAAGTATAGCAATCACTGGTTCAATTGGCATTATAACAACAGGAGTTGCTAGTGCTATAATGGTAGGCGCTTCTAAAGCCTCTATCGGTGAATCAATTTCTTCCTTTGGTTCTATATAGCCGGGACAGTCTATAGCGTACTGTGGGTTGATAGAACACTGATTATTGAAGTAGGCAAATTCATATCCTGGGCAATTGGTGTCATATAGGGTATTTAATGAGCATTGGAGTGTTAAATAAGCTTCATCATATCCAATACATTCAGGGCTATATAAAACATCTATTGTACATTGTTGCAATAAAAATGCAGTTTCATATCCTGTGCATTCAGTACTATATAAAGAACTTATTTCACATTGCTGATTAAGATACGCTGTAGCATAACCATCACATTCAGAGTTATAGAGAGGATCAATTGAACATTGTTGGTTAAAGTAAGCCACAGCGTAACCAGTGCACCCTTGATTGTACAAGGGATCCAGGCTACATTGTTGATTGAAGTATGCAGTTTCATAGCCAGGGCATAAAGAGTCAAACAAAGGATTTGTTTGACATTGTTGATTATATAGTTGTAATGCATAAGCTTCTGCATACCCAGGACAAGAAGCATCATATAAAGCATTGTTTAAACACGGATTAGGTCGGTATGTAAATCTAGCACCACCGTCTTTTATTACCGGACCAAAATATCCATCCCAATATCCACCGTCCTTTCCTTCGACTTGAACATGAAAAGTAGATAGTTGATCTAATCCGTATATAGTTCCGGACATATTACTATGATCGAATAGAGTTATTGAATCTTGCTCTAACTGCCAAATCGTACCATCTTCATTAACTTCGCTAGTACTGTGTGAATTAGCTTCAGCCCAATGGTACCATGTATCATAGTCATATATCTTTTCTTGTATAACATTACCATTTGAGTCTTTAACTTGTACAGTAACAATTAATGTGTCAAATTGATCTGCGTATTCACCAGTAGGTTTAAAATTATCATCTAGCCTATCATCAATGTTCGATGAACAGAACTCAAAAGAACCATCAGATTTAGTTATATTATAACAACCATTAATCCACTTCCAAGTATATTCTACAGCATCAATTGATATGTTAGCACCAGCATATGACAATGCCTGATTAATTGCAAAACTGATTGCGAATATATCATGACATCCACCGAATGCTATAGCTGGAGTATCACTTCCACCCCAGTTTGAAGATATGTGAGCAGGTACAGTCCCTGAAGGACATGTCCCAGTTGTTTGAGTAGCATCACTAGGATTTGCATAATCCCAGTCAGTTGTAGTCTGTGAAATACTAGAGTATGAGTAAAAGTAAACCAGCAAGACCAATGCCAGCTGCAGTACCTTTAACGACTTGCTCACCTAATGAATCCTCTTCTTTTTTAGATTTTGGTTGTAGTTGTGGATTATTGTTCCATT
>NHCX01000002.1 GCA_002168015.1 Verrucomicrobia bacterium TMED44 | reverse complement strand
TACCACTTCAGATACTATCCTATGAAGTTGCACTTCTTAGAGGAACAGATATTGATCAACCCAGAAATCTAGCAAAGTCAGTCACGGTGGAATAAGTTTGAACAGTGATTTAAAAAAGCAAATTTTAGTAGTTTTATTTATTTTTTCTTCAAATACAGTTGCGGAAATATATTCATGTCCTTTCATTGTAGATGATGAGGCAATGCTTTTCAGAATCGAAAGAATAGAAGATGAAAATAAATTTAAAGATTTAATGTATCCAAAACAGAAACCATGGGAAATATTCTTTGAAGATAAAAGTTATCTAGTTTTAACTGATTATGGAACTAACTCTAACTTTTATATGGAAGTTTTTGTATTAGATAAAAAAAGTCTTACATACCAATGGAGTTTAACGGAATCAACCATTGAAGTTATTGATGATCCGGTTGTAAAAGGAAAGTGTATAGTAGAGTAAGAAATAATGATTATATTAAATCACTGTTTAAACTTATTCAGTGAATGTGGAGTAATTCAGAACAGTGAATAAAAATATCAAAAAATTGAAAAGTTTGATGATATTTTTTTTACTTCTACCTATAGAGGTATTTGCTGAGAGAAATATAAGTTGTGACACACTGTATGGTAATTTTTTATATCAAGCCAAAGACTCAAAAATTGATGTATTTGTTAGCTATGCTGATTCAGCGATGTACTCTATTGAGATAAAGTCAGAAACAGATAGTTACATATATGGCGAAAGGGTTCTTGAAGATAAAGAAATACAAGCTTATCTCTTTAAGAAAAATAATAAGTTGGTGACTTCTGTTCAAACATATAATTTTAATGTTCCAGAATTGCTCAAAGAAAAATATCTTGATTTGAGAATAAAGCAAACTATTATGGATTCGGCGTATTATGGGAATTGTTTCACTATTGAATGAAGCAAATCTTATTCACTGTTCCAAAATACTCCGTTACTGTGGAATAGTTTTAAATTCGTATTCGGTAAAAATTTTAAGCTTCAATATTTTTATGATAGGAGAAAAATGCTTTTAAAAGAGGGTTTAGAAATTTGTAAAAGTTCATTGAATTTAAAATTCTCTGAATTATTTAGAGACACTTATGTTGATGAAGCAGCAATTCTACTAGATATAAGAAAAAATAAAGGTAAGACAGGGCAAATGCTCGAGAAATTATGCGGTTTAGAACTCAGCCCCAGCATCACTGACTTTGAGGATGGAGAGCTAAAAACGTTAAAAATGGGGCAAATTAAAAAAGAATCTTCATTTAATTTAACCGCTTTAAATTCGTGGATAGACGAACTTTTGAAAGAAAAAATCTTGCCTTTTGAAGATAGTCGACTACATAAAAAAACGGATAAATTTATTCTGATGCAAGTCAACAAGGATGACGAGAATCCACTCAACTGGTTTTTTAGAAAATGCAATTTATATGACTGTTCGAAAGGAACACCATTATTTGACAAGCTTAAGTGTGATTATGAAGCAATTTCAAGTGAACTTAAAAAAAATTTACAGAGTCCCAATGAAGTTATCCACACAACCAATGGCAATAAAGATAGTATCATTCAAATTCGAACAAAAGGCATTGGAAAAGGAAAAGATAAATCAATCTACTCTAATGTTTTTAAAAGAGAAATTACAAAAAACAGAAGTGTGGCTTTTTACATGAGACGGATAAATTTCTTAAAATTTAATAATGAAAGTACAGGCTATGAATAACCTAATACGAATCTTAAACAACTCCATAACTGTGGAGTAATTCACAACAGTAAATTAGTTCATTAAAAGATTTGTTTATATAATTTGGATATGCTCACACTAGATCATTTAAGACTCATACAAAGTGAGTTTTCTGGTGAAAGTGATGCCAAAAAGATATTAGATAGTGGGCTTTTTGAGGGATGGCAACTTCCAACATCTCAGATAAGTTACTTGTCTGATATTATTGAAGCCTTTGATGGAGACTTAGAGCAGGCTATGACGAGGCTAGAGGCAGACAATTATATAAAAGAGCTAACCCCATTTTTGCCAGGTTTTAAAAAAACACCGCAAAAAAATAGAGAAACTAAGACAATTCCCAAACCAACCCAAGAAAAAAAGAAAACTGAAAAACACAAACCCACTAAATCTAAAGCTTCTCAAGAGGAGGGAATTTTAATGGCAACAGACATATCTAACTACCTGGACAGAATAACAGACTATCAATTAGTGACGGCACACACTCCTTCTGCGCTTAATCAAGAAGTAAGAAAGGAAATGGAGCTATATGGGTGGATACCTTACGGTGGTGCCAGTGTTGCACACGCCGGAATGGGCTCATCTCTTGGTGGCGCAGGATCTTATTTTCAGGCAATGGTAAAGCTTAAAAAGAAATGAAAGGTACTATATTCGGAATTTTTTGCGTAGCCATATTTGTAATTATTGGTTTAGTAAACCCAGTGCTGCTTTTTCAAATTCTCATAGTTGTTGGACTGATAATGTGGGGTTTCTATCTCTATGATTCAGCCTCTCTTAAAAGACAGGAAAGGAAGCTTTTAGACATGAAAAGAAACCCTGAAAAGTACCAGAAAGAACTGTCAGATAAGTGGGCAAAAGAAGATAAAAAAGATCATGATAGAAAATATAAGTCTTTCAACTCAAAAACTCCAAAATTCCTAAAAACGATAGAAAAGCAAATAGAAGATAAAGATACCAATATTATCAATACCTTAATCAGTAGATCAGAGGAGTATATAAAATCAGCTCACTTTGAAGAGCCACGAGAAAATTATCAAGTCTGTTTCTTTTACAATGATTTAATGGATATTGCCCTGCATGGCAAAGATGTTGATGGTTATTTTCTGTTTGAATTAACGATTGAGGAAACTTACAGCACGAATTCTGAAATTAGTGAAACCTTCACAGAAAAACTTAATGAAGCTGAGTTCCCCGAACCAACGGATCAGCAATTGAAAGATCTTATGAAAGCCTTCAACAGAAATTTGAAACGCGCACAGCTAACCAAAAGCTTTCCCCCTGATCCGAGGATATTGAAGGATTATGCTTATCCAGAATCCTCTCATCTTTTGTTTGGACGTCATCCCAGCAACAGGTTTAAGGGCGACGTAAAAAGACTAGTCGAATTATTCGATTCTTATTTAGAAAAGAAAGACGAAATATTAAGAGATCTAGAGGTAGGAAGAAAAAATCAAATAAAAAAATCTTTAAAATCACTGGAGAAGGCAAGATCTAAAGAAAAAATATCTGCTGCAAATGCTGAAACCTTTTTCACATTGTCAGAACTTTATTTACATGATTCCGATCCTCTTGAAAAAATAAAAGCTAAATCTATATTAAGAGAATTCATTGAGAGTGCCAATAAATCTAAAATTACCCCTAAACTTAAGGATGCTATAGAGGAAGCGGAGAAACGAATTGATGTCATCTAACCAATCATTTGTCTTATTTACTGTTGTGAAACACTCAGTAACGGTAGAGTAAGTTTGAACGACAATTAGTTTTGACCTCGCATTCTGCGGGGGTTTAAAAAATCTCTAAAAATATATCCCAGTAAAAACCACCCTAAAAATTTCACCTATTTTTTTGTGTTAGCAGAAATCATGAGGGTTTGATATGACTTGTTGCGGTCTCATATGTGTATTAAAGGGACATTTATAAAGAGTTATGGGAGAATATTTTTATGGAATCAAATTTAATTGATATTACATTTAATGTATTTTCAGATACCCCAGAGGGCAAAGATCCAGACTCATTTAGTCCAACCCTAAGAAAATATCATCACATTCTTTGGAATAAGAAATTACCAAATGGAAAGATTTTCTTTTTAGATCTTGATACTCCAAAGTTGCTTCATCACAAGTCTGAATTAGGTGAGTTTTTTCTTTCAAGCGATCAGATAGGCAATACTTATAGCAATGTTGGAAAAATGTCTCATATCATTGAACAAATACCAAAAGAACAATTAGATTATTTCTCAAACATCAGAGCAACGATTGCTGGACATGCAATATTTCCAGCAAAAAGAATAGATAACAAAATGACCATCAATGGAGCAAGGGGAGTAAGTCATAAGATTCAAGATAGGTTTGATTTAACCCTTGAATGTATAAGACGTTTTTACAAACAAGAAGATAGTCCGTTAAAGGAGGTATTTGAAAGATATGCTGAATTCTTCTACCTGTTTCAAGATTTTAGAGGTTACGTAGATTTCTTTCTCTACCAGGACCTTGTTAGTAAAGATTACAATAGTATAAAATTTTGGCATCCTTTTGATGACTTCAAAACCTCACCTCTTCCAACCAATGAAGAAGAATACATTTCATACAAAGATAGGGTTATAGTTTTTTTAAATGGAAGGAATCAAAGAATATTGAACTCAGCGACCAAAGGAGAGTGATCGCTATACTTTTGTTCTCTTGGTTTTTGATCATAATAAGACTCTAAGATAGATATATTTTTTGGTCCAAATACATGATCATATCTCCTAGCAATACCCTTATTTGTGAACCAACTTCCTGAATTATCTACATACCCATTTTTTTCTCTAAAGATATCTACCAAACCCAAGTCTTTATGATTTTGAATAATACTCCTTTCTGCTGAATCCCATCTCTCTCCAGAACACTCATTCTTCCATTTAGGGTTAACAGCAATTCTAACCTTCCCAGACGATGAGACTTTTTGACCCCATGTAATGATCTCACCAGTTTCACGTTCAAGTTTTGGAGAATTAAAATCACCAGTTAAGATTTTTTGAACGTCTTTTCTGTTTGCAAGAAATTCATAGAGTTTTTCAAAATGCTGAACTTTAATTACTCCATTAGAAGAACCGGGAGGGACATGGGTGGTGTGTATCTCAATATTTTTATTTTTTATATGACCTGACAATAACCTTTCTGGGAATGGCATAGAACTTACAGGTTCAATGGGGGTTATGGGGTTTTTTGATATTATTAATTGCCCATATTTTCGTTTTTTTACTAATACAGATTTATCACTGACAAAATCAAATGAACTTAATATATTCCAATTTTCAAAATAATCCTTAAAAAAATCCTGAGAATTTAGAGTGACTTCTTGAAGAGTAATGACATCCAAGTTCTGGCTTTTTAGATAATTACACTGATTATTTAATGTTTCCAAATTGGTTCTAGAATTAAGATTCCATGTGATTATCTTCATAAGACTATATTAACTCTCATAGTGATGACTTTGGAATATAATAGATTAATGATGAGTAATTCATGCAATCCAACCCCAACCCTTTCAAATACCGCAGAAATAGTGGAAAGTAAATTGTCGTTCAAATTTACTCCGTTACTGTGGAATAATGAGGTGACGAATTAAATGGAGTCCCCCATTTTAATTTTTACTATAATTTTTATGTCGTTAATTTATTTATTAATAGGTTTTGGTATTAACAAAGATAATGCCAAATACTTGCTTGCTGGTTATAACACTATGACACCTGAACAAAGACAAAAATTTAATATTGAGAAATACTTAGAATTTCTTAATCCTTTTTTTAAAAAATTATCCCTATATCCACCATTAAGTTTTGGTTTAATGTATATATTATTTGAAGGAGAGCAGTTGATATTGATTTGGTCTCTCTTACAATTGCTCCCATTTGTTTGGTTTACAAGGTTATATTTAAAGAATAGGCATGGAAGAAAAATATCTTAAATTTTATAATAAATTTATTCGTCACTCGAAAACACTCAGTGACTGTTGAATAGAGTCAACAGGGGGGTTTTTTATCCCTAAAATTAATATACTCTTTACTAACATTTCTGAATATTGTTGTAAGAATGGTGCCCAGAGGTGGGATCGAACCACCGACACAAGGATTTTCAGTTCTTGACTCGTAATTATAAACCCTATAGAAATGCATGTTTCAGAGTCTAGTGTTCAAAAATCATTAGAGAAACTGATAATTGGTTTTAATAATATAATGTAATAAAAATGCAAAAATTTATAGAAGAGTTTTGAATGATAAAAATACATAACAAGGACTGTTTTAAATTTCTTCCAAAGATAGAAAATGATTCGATAGATTGCATTATTACTGACCCACCATACTTCTTATCAAATGATGGAATCACATGCAAAAGTGGAAAAATGGTTTCAGTAAATAAAGGTGATTGGGATAAAGGAAATAATTTTGATGATGTTTATCAGTTTAATGCAGAGTGGATAAAAGAAAGTTATAGGGTTCTTAAACCTGGAGGGACTTTATGGGTTAGTGGGACTTATCACAATATTTATATTATTGGTTCGATAATTAGCAGTTTCAAAGATTTTAGGATTTTGAATAACATTACTTGGGTCAAAACTGCACCACCTCCCAATCTTTCATGCAGGTTTTTTACTCATTCTACTGAAACTATCTTATGGGTTAGAAAAGGTCAGAAAACAAAACACTATTTTAATTATGACTTAATGAAAAGTTATAACGATGGAAAGCAAATGAAAGATGTATGGATAATGGGCAGACCAAAAAAAGATGAGAAGAAGTTCGGTAAACATCCTACACAAAAACCTGAGGAGATTATTGAAAGGATGATTCATGCTTCTACCCAAGAGAATGATATAGTCCTAGATATGTTTAATGGCAGTGGCACTACAGGAGTTGTATGTGCAAGAAATAATAGAAACTATATAGGTATAGAGTCAGATAAATCCTATTGTGAGTTATCTAGAAAAAGAATTAAAAGTGTTCGATCAAAAAAATTATGACAGTAGATTATGATGTTAAACCCGTTCTTAAATGGGCGGGTGGCAAAAGACAATTAGTCCCTGATATTAGAGAGTTTTATAAAAATCTTTCTCCAAATAAATATGTAGAACCCTTTTTTGGTGGTGGTGCAGTCTATTTTGATATCTTAAATACTCTAGGTTTAGAGCATAAAGAAAAAGCAATAATTAATGATGTGAATCAAGATTTAATTGATATGTGTAAAAATATCAAAAGCAGTCCTAAAGAACTTATCTACCTTTGTAATGCATTAGAAAAAGATTATAAGAAATATGATTACTATTACATTCGTGAAAAATTCAATGGTGTAGATGGTGAGAAAAATAAAATAGATAGGTATGAGGGAATAGAACGTTCAGCAGCACTTATTGTAATTAATAGAACCTGCTTCAATGGATTATATAGAGTTAACAGTAAAGGACTTTTCAATGTGCCTAAGGGTAGTTATAAAAATCCAACCATCATAGATGAGGAGAATTTATATAAACTTTCTAATCTACTTCCAAAAACAGAAAATATTCGATGCCAAGAATTTGATGAGATACAAGATATAGAAAAAGGTGATTTAGTTTATTTTGACCCTCCATATCATCCCTTAAATGAAACTTCATCCTTTACTTCTTACAGTGGTGCGTTTGGCAGAGAAGAACAGATACGACTAAGAGATTACTTTCAAGAATTAAATCAAAAAGGAGTCCATGTAATTTTATCTAATTCCTCTGCACCATTTATAAAAGAGATTTATAGTGAAAATAGAATTCAAGAAGTATTTTGTGGAAGAAGCATTAATAGTAAATCTGATAAAAGAGGAAAAATCCCTGAATATTTAGTTCTTGGAGATACAATCTAAATAAAATATTTTTCAGAATTCACTAATTTTATACTTTCATAAACCATACTATCTTCAAAAATATATTCAAATAGACTTACTGTTTTTCTATCTTTAGAAACAACCATAAATATATTTCTTATATTTTTGTTCGTTAAACCTGATATGTATTTGTATGGAAAATATATTTGTCTGATTATTTCACTACCAACTTCACCAGTTTTTGCTTCAATTAAAATTACCTCATTTTCTGATTCAAAACCCGCATCAACCTCTAGTTGGATACCTTTACATTCTAAATCAATACCATAAGCATTATATTTAAAATGAGCACGTCTTCTTCCACTGATAGTAAAAATAGGTTTATTTACACTAGTAAAATCATCAAGTATTCCTTGTGCATTTATCTGATGAATATATCTACCCTCAGAATCCCCAAAAATAGTATCTAATTCATATTCTGATTTTATTTGTTTTGCTTCTGAGTCTATTTTGTATTTGGGATCGAAATAACCATCACCCCTCAAGAATACCCATTCATTATTTGATGAGGGCAATAGAAAAATATTATTTTCCTTGAAAAAGGGTGGTTTGTTCTCTCTTTGAGTTATGCTGCCAAGAATTCTTATTTCTTTTTTGTTATTAGGAATATCTGTAAATTTTGAAACTATCTCTTTAATTTTTTTATGTTCTACAAAAAAAGGAGAACTAAAATCATATTCCTTTAAATTTAGTTGATTTACTATTTCGTCCCAGCAGTTTTTAGTTTCCTCATGCATTTTCTAATTATGCCAAAGTTTTGAAACTTAGGTTGCATGATTTTTGAACACTAAAATAAGTGTTCAAAAGTGTTCAAAATATTTAAATTAAAAAAATGTTGAAAGAATGGTGCCCAGAGGTGGGATCGAACCACCGACACAAGGATTTTCAGTCCT
>NHCX01000001.1 GCA_002168015.1 Verrucomicrobia bacterium TMED44 | reverse complement strand
GCTTCTTTGGAAAAAGTTAAATCCTTAGCTTGAACTTAATGCTTCACTTATTAACAAAATTAAATAACATTAATATTTATGCAAATTGATGGTGGTAAAGTTGATTCCTTGCATTGGGCAATTGAAGAGTTGTCCAAACAGCGGCAAGAGTTGGATGGTAAAATTAAGATTGCACGAAAGAGAGAAGAGACTGGTTCTCTTATTGAAGAAGTGCATGCACAGAAAGATGCCCTCGAAAAGAGGATTTCTGCCTTAGAGGATGGGCTTAAAGTTTCCTCTGAATTGGTCGATACGCCATTGGATAAACTTGAGGAAGAGATATCTAGTGTTAATGATAAGTTGGAGATTGCTCAGGAAAGATTGGAATCTTTAGAGCAGGAACAGTACTTAGAAGATTTGGGGCGGAAATTAAATCGTTCTCATGATGATGACGCTTCATCTTTAGATAATTCATCAAGTAATTTCACAGATCCAGCATCACCCATAATTTCGTTGAATATGCCTTCCGGTGAAGAGTCAAATTTGGAAGAGAATCTTTCCACAACTACCCAAACTATGAGTACTCCAAGTAATCGTATTGAAACTAGTCAAGAATCCACATCCCGTATATCTGAGACTGTCCAGCCTGAGCAAACTGAAGCCTTGAGCAAAGAACAGATAGTTCCTCTACCTGTTGAAGGATTGGAGGAAACCGCGACTAAATTAGGAGTAGAGCCCGATTTTTTGGTTGAGAAAGGAACTCAAGCCCTGCTTCGCATGATTGCACGTAATGGTGGGCAGTTAAAATTTCCATTGGAAATCGATCAGATCGACTAAGTCTTTAAATATTTATACCAAGCAAGTGGCCCGAATGGGTCACTTTTTGTTTATGGATTTAATGCTGATATTCGCTCATCTTCAACGATTAAAATAATCCTTTTAACTTGCTTCCGAACATTGGAAAATTTGATACTGTTTACATGCTCTACAATCTACAAATAATTTCTCTATTCCTTTGCTTACTCGCTTCCTCTTTAGTCAGTTATGGAACTGAATCCAACTCTACTAGCGAAAAAGCGAAAGATAAAGATCCAGAAGTGATACTTCCAAAAAAGAAAACTATCCGTAATGCAATCGTACTAAAGGGATTCATAGAAGACCCTGATGCAACTGTGCTATCAATTGATACGCAAAACTGGTCCGATTTAAGGGTAAGTACACCACCTATTCATGGAAAGACTGTTTCAAAAGGAGAAATACTTCTTGAGATAGATACTGAAAAAATTCGTAATCATATTCAAGTCCTCAGCCATGATCTAAATATTTTAGACCTAAATAAAGAAATTCTGCTTGCGGAAATCAAACTGGCCGAGGAACTCGCTCCACTCGAGAAAGCAGAAATTGACCGTTTCGAAAATTATGTAAAAGAAGACTATAATCGCTTCAACAAGGTATATCTTCCGTTCGACAAGAAATCGGCAACCATGAGTTTAAAATCATCTGAGCAATATCTTGCCAATGCGGCTGAGGAGTTAAACCAATTGAAAAAAATGTACGAGGCTGACGACCTCACAGAAGAAACAGAGGAAATCATTCTTCAACGAGCTCAGCATCAATATGAACGAGCAAAATTTTCTTTTGAAGCTGCTAAGATCAGGCATGAAGAAACTCTCGATATCCAATTGCCTCGTGGAAAAACTGCAACCGATGCAAACTTTAATCGTGAGAAATTATCGATTAAAACAATAAGGAAGATCAAACCAGCTGAATTGAATAGAAAAAAACTCGAAGGTAAAAAAATGGTAGAGGAAAGAAAACAGTTGGCCATTAATAAAGAAAAGTTTGAAAAGGATTTAAAAATTATTCAACCCATTAAAAGTCCATTCAATGGAGTTCTATTTTGGGGAACCTTTGATCGAGGAAAATGGAGTGGAGCAAGCGGATTTAAGTCCAAACTCCGCAAAGGTGGCATTCTCAAACCGCATGAAGATTTCATGACCATTTCCCCTGGCAGACAAATTCGTGCACGTCTAGATCTTCCTGAAAAACATCTTCATCTAATCAAGGTTGGAAACGAAGCGAAACTTTCGCTTGTCTCCGCAGACGAGTCGAAAATACCCAGCTCGATCAAAAAAATAAGTAAAATTCAGGTCCAGCCAGGTATTTTTGACCTGACTGCAGAAATCATGTTACCCAAAGGCTTTATTTTGCCGAATCCCGGCTCAGCCTGCACATTAGAATGCGTAACTTATCATCGGGCTGATGCTATCACCCTACCCGCTGATGTAATCAAATCCGAAGAAAATAACCCTGAATCCAAATTTGTATACATTCTCAACAAAAAAGGGAAAGTCCAAAAGAAAAGAATTGAAGAAGGGAAGAAGTCTGGTGATTCCATAGAAATCCTCTCGGGGGTTCGCATGGGGATGAAAGTGCTCAAAAAGAAGCCTAACAGTTGAGCCATTCCAAGCATCCCTTTACCAACAATATTTTGTTGGGTCCATTTATTCTCGTACAGGGATTATTTCTTTGGGTATTTTCTACATCAGCTGAAGTTGACTCAAATCAGTCTGATTCCCCCGCTAAGATTGATTTCTCACCTAGTGAAATCAAAGATAGATTAGAAAAGGGATGTGAGTTCCTGCTCAATAAACAAAACAAGGATGGGTCCTGGGGATCTGCAAGACAAACCAAAGGATTAAATATTTTTGCCCCTGTTCCTGGTTCACACCGGGCATTTCGTCTGGCTGTTACCGCACTGTCCATCTCTGCCCTCCTTGAAATCAAAGCTGATGATAAAAAGTATTCTAAGTGTATAGAATTGGGAGAAAGTTATCTGATCGAAAAACTTCCGCAACTACGAAGGGCAAGTCCTATGGCTCTTTACAATGTTTGGTCCCATTCGTATGGGCTGCAAGCGCTAAGTCGTATGCTTAACTCTGCTGAAAATATGCGGCAAAAAAACAAAATTCTAGAGGTTATGGCACAACAGGTTAGGATGTTGGAAACTTACGAGTCCGTGGACGGTGGCTGGGGTTATTACGATTTCAATGCCCAAACCAAACAGCCATCCGGTTCTTCCATTTCTTTTGTTAATGCGACTGCTCTTGTCGGCCTTAAAGAAGCAAAAATTGCGGGGGTCGCAGTTTCGGAAAAATTGGTTAAACGAGCTCTTGATGCTATCCAACGTCAACGATTGCCTGACCATAGTTATTTATATGGAGAATATCTAAAATACAGGCCTCGCAGTGGAATCAACCGTCCCGCTGGCAGCCTCGGCCGATCCCATGCCTGTAATTATGCCCTGCAAATTTGGGGGGATGAATCCGTTACCGATGAAATTCATAAGTTATGCCTTGACCGCTTGATCAAAAGAAACGGTTGGCTAGATGTAGCCCGTAAGCGACCTATTCCTCACGAGTCTTGGTTCGCGGTGGCAGGTTATTTCTTTTACTACGGTCACCTTTACGCGGCCTTTTGTATCGATACTCTTCCTCTTGAAGATCAACCGAAGTATCAAAAACAATTGGGTAACATTTTGGCTCCATTACAGGAAAAAGATGGATCCTGGTGGGACTTTCCTTTTTATGATTACCATCAACAATATGGAACAGCTATGGCTTTACTAAGCCTGAAGCGCTGTCTTCCTCAAGAGTGAATTGAAAACTTGTCCCAATGAGCTTCCCCACCAAGATCCTCATGATTACGACTTATCCAATAACCACGCATCCTCCGGTCTACTGCGGCCTGTGCTTCAATAATATTTCTTAGTTCACCTTCCAGGAGTAATTCCACAGATCCATCGCTTAGATTTTTTACATATCCAGTAATATGCAATCCTGATACTGAATCTTTTGCATTCCATCGAAAACCCACACCCTGCACCCTCCCCTTGTAAACTATTTTTCTTCTCACTGAAAATAAGATGAGTTATGGATGGGCCAAGCACACTCGAATACCAAGCTTTTATAAACTAAAGATAAAAACATTTGCAAGGCGTTGAAATCTTGTCCAATTTGAATGAAAGTATATGAGTCAGTACGAATTTGAAGGAAGTAATGAGGGTGATTGGGATGATGCTGGTGATCTTGCTTGGAATGAATCTGACTGGCAAGTATTTCTAAGAAATTCTGATAAGGAAGTTGTACGGTTCATGACTGCATACAACCAAGTGAAAGAACAAGACGATCGACTCGATGCTGCAGCCAGTCTGATGGGTTGGCATCGAGATGACTGGTCATCCACAGACGAACTTGAATTCGATGAAAACGATCTGCCTGTACTTAAGCCCTTAGATCCGGAGGAAATTAATAGTATGGATCCGTACACCATCCACAGGCATCCAATTTACATAACCTCCAATGCTCTTTTTTCTTATCTACGAGCTTCTTGGGAGCAGTTAATGAGAAAGAATAATCACCCCACTAGTCCTGATTTGGTATGGGGATACAGCGTGAGCTTATCTGACGCTGAAAAACATTGTATTATGGCTGCAAACTGCCTTGATCTTGGAGATTTCCTGCTTGCCGTTTGTCACTTTAAGAAAGCTCATTCAGCCTTGAACGAATCGATGAGGATCAATCATTTATTTCTTCATCACAGCAGAAAAAAATTGGCATCTTATTTTAAAGAAACAAACATGCGAATGCACGATCTTCGAGAAATTTGGCTTAGGGTGATGAATGACTGCCGCAGGTAAGTTTTTGTTTCTTTCACTCTTCTTTTTCTCTGAGAGTCACCCATTCCAACTTTCATTCACATCCTGAAAATTAAAAACTTAAGCTCATGAAAACAAGCTTACTGCAATGTTCCTTTTTACTCTTCATCTTTTCTTTCTTCAGCCAAGCATCCAAGCCGAATATTCTTTTTATTTTTGCAGACGATCAATGCTATGAAACCATTCGAGAATTAGGACTAACTGATATCGACACCCCTCACCTCGACCATCTGATGAATTCGGGGACTAGTTTCACCCGAGCCTATAATATGGGTTCATGGAGTGGAGCGGTATGTGTAGCAAGTCGTCATATGCTGAATACAGGCCGTTTTATCTGGCAGGCTCAGGAAGCATCAAACCAAGCTGAAGAAGAAAGAATTTCCGGCCGATGGTGGTCAGAGTATATGAAGAAAGCAGGATACAAGACTTACATGACAGGAAAATGGCATGTACGAGCTAAGGCTGAAAAGTGCTTTGATGTTGTTCGTAATCTTCGGGGGGGCATGCCCAACCAAACCCCTGAGGGATACAACCGACCCATTAGTGATAAGCCCGACCCCTGGAGTCCATACGATCCAAAATTCGGAGGTTTTTGGAAAGGCGGAAAACATTGGAGCGAAGTGGTAGCCGATGATGCCCTGTACTTTTTTGACGAAGCAAAAAAGCACCAGGATGAAAACCCTTTTTTTGCATATATTGCCTTCAATGCACCGCATGACCCAAGGCAAGCACCCAAGTCATACATTGACCGATACCCCTTAGATCGAATCCAGGTACCCACTAGCTTTCTTCCGGAATACCCATATAAGGAAGAAATTAAGTGCCCGCATAATCTGCGCGATGAAAAACTCGCCCCTATGCCAAGGACTACGCATTCCATAAAAGTAAACAGGCAGGAGTACTACGCGATCATTACTCATATGGATGAACAAATCGGAAAAATAATATCTGGACTCCAAAAGTCAGGTATGGAAAAAAATACCTACATTTTCTTTTCCGCTGATCATGGTTTGGGAGTGGGGCATCATGGTCTTTTGGGAAAACAAAATTTGTACGAGCACAGCACCCGTGTTCCGTTTATCGTTTGCGGCCCTGGCATCCCGAAAAAAAAGGAAATAACAGCCCCTATTTATCTACAGGATATTATGCCCACCACGCTAGCTCTTGCAAAGGTTGTAAAGCCAAAACATGTTCAGTTTCAAGATATAATGCCTTTGGCTAAAGGCACTGTAAACAGATCACCATATAAAGAAATATACGGAGCTTATCTAGATGCCCAAAGATCCGTCACCGTTGGCAACGAAAAACTATTGGTCTATCCAAATGTGCCAATCGTTCGTGTGTATGATATCTTTCGTGATCCATTCGAGAAAAAAGATTTAGCTGGAACTAAGAGAGGAAAAGTAATCGCGTCCAAATTATTCCCACGACTTCTGAAACTTCAAAAACAGATGGGAGACAAATTAGACTTGTCCAAATCATTTCCCTCTCTCACTAGCAAAATCTAATTCGCAACAACTATAGATAAACATTTACTTCTTATCCGAGGTCTTTAGGCAAATTAATCTACGGTTATCCCTGGCAAAAAGTCTACCACCGGAGTAAGCAAAGTGTGCCCTGCCCTGCCCAAGAATTTGCTGCCGAAAAAGCAAACGGAATCCATGAGGGTCTGCTTTAATGATAACGATCTCTCCGCTTTCTGTAAGAATAATAATTTGACGACCCGCTCGGATTAAATTGCCCGTCCCCATAGGTGGTGCAGTCCACATAACCTCACCATCGATAATTCTTACACAGCGAAGATTTGCTCCCCGCTCCTGTCTACCATGAAATCCATATAAAAATTCTCCTGATGCAACCGGTGTAGAATAATGACAATCCAAAACATTTTGCTTGTGCCAACTTTTCTCAAACATCACAGGGACATCTTGATTAGCCGACGAAAACTCCCAAAAATGGGCTCCGACTTCATAACATGAAGAAAGAAATATTCCATTATTTAATACCAAGGGAGTCGCAGCATTCACCGATGCATTTATGGGCGATTGAAAGGATTCAAAAAAAATCTCTTTGCCATTTGTCGTATTCACGATGACCAATCCTTCTCGCATAAAACTTGCGGCCAAGATTTTTTCTTCGATCTTTATCGGAGCAACTGAAGCATAATCATTAGTATATGGATTTCCGGTCCATAAAGTCTTACCCGAAAATAATGAAAATGCTACCAAGCCAACAGTTTTACCGCCAACATCTATAATCACTTTATTGCCCACAATCAAAGGGGAGGAACATCTACCAAAAAAACCCTTAGGGGAACCGAAATCTTTGACTAGATCCCTCTTCCAAATTAACTTACCCTTCCCAGTTTCGATCGCATGTAGCAAACCTTGAGGTCCATGACTGACCAGTATCTTTTGCCTAATGGCTGGAGTCGACCGCGGACCGTCCTCCATACCAAAAGAATCTTGATAGTTGGAGCGATATGAAAAACGCCATTGTCTCTGACCAGTTTCGATTTCATATGCAGTAAGGTTTTCATTCTGATCAGTCCGGTCGTGAATATAAACTTTTCCATCTCTGAAAACCGGGGAAGACCAACCTTTTCCAACCGGTTGTTTCCAAATAACTGGTAGTTCATCTTGTTTCTCCGGAATCATGATTTCCTCCTCTACTGAACCATCAAAATTTGGGCCTAACCAATTACTCCAATCAGATGCAAATGTGCTAAACGGTTGTAAAAGTATCGAAAATATTAAAAAGGTGAAAAGACTGAGCCTATTATACATAAGTAAAAAGATAAAACATCACTTTGAGATTATTTTAAGCCGAGTCTTGCGAGGTACACCCAAGCCCAATTCTTCCGCATATTTGAATAGCAAGGACTGATCTTCCAGTCTAACCGAGAGTCCACGAGTTGATCTTTTTTTATTTATTGTCTTCCATGCCAAGTAATCTATTGAAAATGGATTCCTACTTAATAAGAAATTTGGTTCTTTTTCCGTGTATTTGGAATCAAACCTCTGTCCATTCGCGACTTGATAACGAGAAAAATCCAGAATTGAAAACAACCGCTTATCCCAGATTTCTGGAATCGCCATAATTTCAGCAACGGTTGCTGGAGCCATTGTTTTTTTCAATTGAAAGCGACCGTAGTTACTCATAGCACCAAGAGAGAGGTTGGCTGCCGCACCATCAATCCCCAAAAAGACATCATCCATGGGAACAGCGAGGTTAATCCAATATGCGTCCTTAAAAATAGGTGCCGGAAGATAACTTTTTCTTTCCTCAAGGAATCGTTTCGATGGATTGGATGGAAATTTAAGAATAAACTTGGCACGATCAAAGGATGTGGGCGGAAGAGGGCTGTCATGAAACCACCCTTCCATAAAATATTCATTGTCTGAAGAACTTATAACCTGGTGTCCCTTGTAGTTATCCTTTCCGGATTGCAAAATAAATCCTGCTTCCTGTAATCCTTCTAAATTTCGATCAAATAGTAAAATATCACTTTTCTTATAGCCACGCCTTTTTAAAGACTCCAAAAGAGCATCGATCAGATGAACCGAAGTCTGCAAACCGGGTGCAAATGAAGTTTCCAATTTAATTGCAATCTTTGGATATTCTCTCGGTTCAATTCGAAGTAAATGATCTTCCTCGAAATGCGAAAGGACTTTTTGTAAACTTACAAAATACTCTTCAGCATTCATTCCTGATTCGCCCATGTAAGCAATAATCTGATTACCATCTTCCGTATGATTGCCCGAAGTATTCAAATCTTGTTTATAATAAACAGAAGCACTTTCTTCTGCACAAAGAACGAATGATGTGAACAAGGAAATAATAAATAATGATACCATGACTTGACGTTTACCGCTACTATGCAAAAGAAATAAATATGCGAATGGCAAACCTAACAAAACTTATCTCGCTTTTGGGATTGGGGCTACTTTATTTTCAAAGTTGCTCAGAAAGAGAATCTGCAGATGGAATCGAACCTGCATCCAGACCGCCGTCACCTGCTCAACCTAAGCTTCCGGATCTTTCTGAAGTGGTAGAGAAGAGAATGGAGGGAAATACAACTGAGGCGATTACAATGCTGAGAGAATACAACCGAGATTTCCCTGAATCTCATGCCATTTTAGTCCAACTAGCGAGAGCTTTGGGCGAGGCTGATCAATATGCACTCGCATCCTTCCGGTTTGATCAAGCGATTGCAGCAGGTGCACCGCAACAGGCACTCAAGGAAGCAGCTGAAGCCTATGCCTATGCCAATGACTATCATACTTCAGCCAAAAGATATGCAGATTACCTACTTGTGGAAGAAGACGACCGGCAAGCATGGCTAAAATACGGTCGTGTTTTAGCCCGAATACAACAAACAACTGATGCAATCAATGCTTTCTCCAAAGGTGCAGATCTTCTCACTTTCGAAGATTGTCTTCTTGTCGGTAATCTTTTTGCATCCAAAAAACTGCTCCAACAGGCTGAGTACTGGTATAATGAAGCTGCATTAAAAAAAGATACGAGCTCCGAACCCCTAGTCCAACTCCTGCGCCTTAAAATTGATAATCAAGAGAAAGAAGAAGAAGCTGAATCTCTAATTTTAAAGATCGAAGAAAAGAACTCAGGGATTCTTGAGAAAACAGATCTTGCCGAAAAATGTGCGAATTTAGTAAGGCGTAGAAAAATTGGTGAGTTTATCCGTAAAGGAATTTCTCCTAGCGGGTTATCCATAACCAAGCTTATTTCCGTGCTTAAGCAACCTGTTCAGTCTCCATTAGAAAGAATCATCGCAAAAGGACCGAAGTTGCCTCCGAGTCGACCGACACAAACCGATTCTTTCTTGCCCCCTGAGGAAGACCACAATTCTTTGCTCGATCCTGAAATCAAGAATACCGAAAACTCAGTAAGCCAAGGAACGAGCCTGGCGAATGCATTCGCCACACCTCCGCAAGACCAGACTTATTTACCCCTAAAATCAAATATAGAAAAAGCTCGAATTGCATACCTCGACCGTAAATATCAAGAAACTCTACTATCAGCAAGGGCCGCACTTAAAGAAAATCCTAAAAGTGCAGATGCGTGGAAACTTTGCTCCCAAGCCCATTTTCAAATAGGGGAGACGCAGGAAGCGGAAATGACTATTCTTGAAGCAATTAGGCACGACCCCACTAGCTTGGATATAAGAATGGACTACCTTCGTATTGCCCGTGAAACACTAAGTCCAAACCGCTATTTAGCAGAGCTTGAAAAAGCCAGAGAAATTTTTCCTGAATCCAGCGATTTAGTTTGGGAACTAGCAAGACGATACCATTTAGTCGAAAGAATGCCTGTAACTGCAGGTATTCTATACCGAAAAGTATTAGAATTGGAACCTGAAGGGAGTGCCTTAGCACGGCAGGCAGAAATGGAAATTCTTAAGCTTAGAGAATAGTACTTCATTTATAAAATGCCAAGACTTGCAGAAGGCTTCGTAACCGAACTAAAAGATCGAATTGATTTACATGATTTAGTCAGTCGCTATGTTCAGTTAAAAAAAAGTGGTTCCAGCTGGGTGGGTCTCAGCCCTTTTAATAAAGAAAAGACGCCTTCCTTCTATGTCCATCCTCTAAAAGGTTTTTTTAACTGTTTTAGTTCCGGTGAAAAAGGAGACGGAATCACTTTTGTTCAGAAAATGGAGAATCTCGATTTCTACGAAGCCATCGAATATCTATCTCGTGAATTTAGCATTCCCCTGCGCTTTCAAGAAGGCTCGTCCACATCAGAACCTTTAGGTCAGTCGATGCGAAAAGAATTATTTTCCCTTCAGGAAATCGCAAAGGCCTGGTTTAGCGAGCAAATGAAAGCAGAGGGAACTGAAAGTGAAGTGGCACGCAAATACTGGCTGCAAGAAAGAAAATTTAACCATGAAGTGGCAGATAGTTTTGGTGTAGGCTATGCACCCACAGACCGTTTTGCATTGGGTCGCCACCTCACTTCCAAAGGAATAGTGGATAAATTGATGGCTAAATCGGGTCTATTCTATGACAAAAAAAATCAATCAGACTGGGTTTCTATTTTTTGCGGCAGGCTAATGATTCCGATTCGTGAAAAACTCGGCCGAATTTGCGGTTTCACAGGAAGAAAGCTATCCGTTACGCCGGAATGGGGGGAGAAAAAAGCCCCCAAATATGTAAATTCACCTGAAACCCCCATTTTTCATAAAGGTCAGATTTTATTTAACCTCGACTTAGCAAACAAAGAAATTAATGAAAGTAAAGATTTCCTTTTAGTAGAAGGTCAACTCGACTCTATCCGATGCTACACCGAAGGATTCAAGACTACCGTAGCACCACAAGGTACGGCTTTTAAAGAATCGCAGGCAGAGTTAATGAGAAAATCTAACCCTCGCCGCGTGGTATGTTTGCTTGATGGAGATCAGGCAGGGCAAAAAGCAGCCTTATCCTATGTACCCATTTTTTTGAAAACGGGATTAGATGCACGCTTTGCAACTCTCCCCGAAGGTGCTGATCCAGATCAAATAGTGGTTAACCAAGGAAAGGAAGCCCTTGAAAAAATTATCGAGGAGGGTGAGCCCATGGTAAGTTATGTTTGCGGAAAAATTTTGAGTAAAAAACCAAGCCCTCAGGAAAAGATAAAAGTCACAGATTTCTTTTTTCCCACCTTTGCGGAGATGGAATCACTCGTTATTCGAGACTCCTATCTCAATGAACTAGCTGATTCCCTCATAGTACCCGCCCAAGCACTAAAAGCAGACTTTCAAAAATTTAACAGAAATCGAAAGCCTGCCTATCAACAAAAAACCACCCACAACCCCACTCAAAAGGTTGAGAATAAGACAACAGAACGATTGACAACCGCAGAAGATGATTTACTTTATTGCCTTTTGCACGATGTTCGCCTTGGAAGTTCCCTTTCACAAATCATTGACCCTTCGTGGCTTGACACTAAGGTCACTGCTGGTCGCATACTTGCCAAAATTCTTGCTGAGATTCTTGCAGATGGTCCATTGGAATCATCCGAGATGGAGGAACTACTCGAAGCGGACAGTGAAAGGTTTGTTTTTCAAAATCTCCTTTTTCAAGAGCCTGAAGAAGAGAGTGATACCACAATCATGGACACGGCAAACCATTGCATTGCTGCATTATTTGCCAAGAATTCTCGTAAATCCGAAAAGACCCTTCTTTCCAGTTTACAAGAACTCAACCATAACCCTAGCTCTACTACTGAACTACGTGCCCAATTAAAAGAAATCCGGAGCTGTCGAAAAAATCCACCTAAAATATTTGAAACTGAGCTAGATCCCAAACTTTAAGATGCCTACTACTAAAACCAAAAAAACCGCGACAAAATCTGCTAAAACCAAAGCTACATCGGCCAAGATTGTCACGACCAAACAAAAATCTGTGACCAAAAAAAATGCTGCATCCAAGGGAACTAAGACCCAGGCGTCACCAGTCAAGAGAACAAAGGCAAAAACTGCGACCCCCGCAGCAAAAGCCACCCCTGGCAGAAAAAGGAAAGTTGCCAAGGAGAATACTCCTACCTCCAAAGTTTCCTCATCAAAAATTGCTGCCAGTAAAGTATCGAAAGGTGCTGAGCCTCATGCCTTGGATGATGAAGTTACCGAGAAAGTTCGAGAACTGATTCACCTTTCTCGCGAACAAGGATTCCTGACTTATCGCGATGTGGATAAAGCATTGCCCAAAATTGCAGATCAACCTGAAGAACTCCAAAATGTGATCTCCATCTTCAATAATTTGGAAATCAAACTTCTCGACTCAAAAGATGTGGAGAAGTTTAAAAAGAAAAAAGAAGAGTCAGAAGAAGAAACAGCACGCTCTAATCAAAGCGATATGCTCGATGACCCAGTCCGCATGTATCTTAAACAAATGGGTAAGGTTCCTCTCCTTTCTCGTGAAGAAGAAGTTGATATTTCCAAAAGAATAGAAAGTGCAGAAACAGCTGCACTAAAGATCATTTATTCAGTATCGTTGACTAATGATTTTCAACTTGAAATCTGTAAAAAGCTTTTGGAAAGAGAGGAAAGATTCGATCGGGTCGTATTAGATAAGAAAATAGACAGCCGTGAAGCATATTTTAGATCTCTAAGTAAACAGGTTATTGCTCTTGAAGAATTGGATACAAAGATCAAAAAAGCATGGATTAGCTTCGAGAAAGCTGCCAATTCCACGCAACAAAAAAGATCCTTAACCCGCTTTAAAAATCATGAGAACGAGCTTGCTACGATTTTTAAAAAATGTTGCTTAAAACTCAAAGTCTTTGAGGATTTTCTCCACCGGGTGAATCCCGAGTTAAAAGCAATCGCCCGCAATCTGCACAACCTCGAACTGTCAAAAAAAGATTTAGCTAAAATAAAAAGGAAGGGCGTAAAACTTGAACAGGTTAAGAACGATTTACAAGAAGCCCGTTCCAAGTTCCGCATGGAACCGGAAGAACTTGTTGCACTGATTAAGGAACTACGGCTGAACATGCGCCTTGCCCATAAGGCGAAAACCGAAATGGTAGAAGCTAATCTTCGCTTGGTAATTTCCATAGCAAAAAAATACACCAACCGTGGACTTTCTTTTCTTGATCTGATTCAGGAAGGAAATATGGGTTTGATGAAGGCAGTCGAAAAATTCGAGTATCGTCGCGGTTACAAATTCTCCACCTATGCTACCTGGTGGATAAGACAAGCGATTACCAGATCAATCGCTGATCAGGCTCGCACAATCCGTATCCCTGTTCACATGATCGAGACCCTCAACAAGGTCATGCAAGTACAAAAACAATTATTGCAGGAACTTGGACACGAACCCACACCCGATGAAGTTGCTAAGGAGATGGGCTTACCCCTCGATAAAGTCCAGAGCATTATGAAAATGGCTCAGCAACCAATTTCGCTTCAAAGTCCCGTTGGTGACAGTGATGACACGAATTTTGGTGATTTTATTGAAGACAAAGGGGCTGAAAATCCATATGACATGACCGCCTATTCCCTCTTAAGAGAAAAAATTCTTGATGTGCTTGATTCTCTCACCGATAGGGAGAGAAATGTGCTTTCGCTAAGATTCGGACTTAAGGATGGGTACAGCCGGACTCTCGAAGAAGTTGGTAGACAGTTCAAGGTGACAAGAGAAAGAATCCGGCAAATAGAAGCCAAGGCACTCCGTAAAATGCGCCACCCAACGAGAATTCGGCAATTACATGGTTTCTTCGAAGCTGATCAAAGCTCAGTTAATAAACCAAAACCTGAGGCTCTTCGTCAATTGGGCTTGTAAGCTCCATTTGTTATTCTTCGATTAGCTATACAAAAAAGTTGCTTAGCTGTATACGCTAAACTAGTATTAATCATATGATTACACACACTCCAACTACACTTGCATTCATTGGTAATTTTGGCGGCGGGGAGATAATCCTTATTTTCCTGATTGTTCTCTTGCTATTTGGTGCGAAGAAAGTCCCTGAACTATTCCGTTCATTGGGCAAAGGAGTAAATGAATTCCGAAAAGCAAAGAATGAATGGGAGCAGGACATACAGGATGTTATGAGTCAGGAACCTTTGGAAGATCATGATTTTGATCAAAAATCTTCAAAGGAAGAAGATTCAGACAAGGAAAAAGTCAAACCAGAAGGCGAAAAACAAACAGCTGGATAAGCCGTTTCATCCTCCAGCCAGCACTGGTTCAAACCCCATTGCAGATAACCAGTCACAGACTATTTCGCGTTGGTCACCTTGGATTTCCATTTGATCATCTCGCCAACCCCCTCCGGTACCGAGTCGAGACTTAAGACCTTTGAGCATCCGTTTAAAATCATTTTGTGTAAACCGTGAAGGAAACCCCCGCACGGTGGTAACAGTCTTGCCTCCACGCCCGCTTTTTTCTCTTCTGACTTCCAAGCGCTCTCCTTTTCCTAAACATTCGGATTCCGAAACCTTAATTTTAGGTGAAACCTCATCCAAAGATCTAGATGGTAAAGATGATAAACCATCAGTTTCCAAATCATCAAATGGATTTGTTCCGAAAGCCTGCACTGGTTCAGTCGGTAAACGATTTTTTTTCTTCGTCACTTTTGACAAACACCCTTCTCCGGTTCTCCGCCATCAAGCCAAAGCAGAGCCTTCTCATAACTACGATTTTGCAAAAAATGACGCATTTGAGGATGTAGATCCCCAGAATGATTGGACACGATTGCATCAAGGGTGCGTAATGCCTCTACCAAATCAGTCTGTTTGTTCTCGACGGGAGAAACAATAGCCTTCAAAGACACTCTAATTTCATCTTTCATATGTTAACTTCAAATAAAGTGTTCCTCTTTGGACAAGCCTAAAGAAGATTAAGTCAGAAATGGAACCGAAAAAAATATGTGTGCTAGGAGCAGGATTGTCGGGTTTGTCTCATGCATTGGGGCGACAAGAGGCAGGAGACGAGGTTACTGTTATTGATCGACAATCCCAAGTCGGCGGAGTCCTCCAATCCAATAAGATTGACGGATACTTAGTCGACTACGGTGCAAACACCTTAAGTTTACGGTCCAAAAAAATCGCAGATTACCTCAAGAAATACAACATTCTTGAGCACGCGATAGATGCCAACCTTGAATGCGCCAAAAGATTCATCGTTAAACAAAATAAAATAGTTTCACTTCCTCAAGGATTTATCTCTTTTTTCACATCTTCGTTTCTTTCTATTAGAGGCAAGTTGCGTCTAGGTATGGAACCTTTTTTACCCCGTTTGAAAAATAATCCTGAAGATGAATCAATGGGAGCATTTGTTAAAAGAAGGTTGGGACAAGAAGCCTTGGACTATGCCGCAAATCCATTTATCGGAGGCATTTATGCATCGCGTCCAGAAAGTTTGATTCTCAAGCATGCTTTTCCGAATTTACAGCAATTGGAAGAAAAATATGGTTCAGTTTTAAAAGGTATGGTCAAAGGTGGAATCAACCAGGAGGACAAACTTCCTAAAACCCGTCTTATTTCTTTTGAAAATGGTATGCACGAACTACCCCACAGGTTAGCCAAACATTTGCAATGTGAACTTTTACTTAGCTGTAATATTCTAGAAGTTAAGAGGGAATCAAATGGACTATGGACTATACTTGTTGAGTCAAAAGAGAAAGGTCGGGTTGAAAAAAAATTTGATGAGGTGATTTGCACATTACCAAGCCATTGCTTGCCAAAAATTAAATGGCATAACTTGGACGAAAATCACTTGATCCATGTTCTCGCAGAAGCTACTCATCCTCCGCTCGCACTGACATTCCTTGGTTATAAAAAGGAGCAAATTTCTCACCCTCTTGACGGCTTCGGCTTTTTGGTACCAGAAGTTGAAAAAAGGAAAATCTTAGGCACACTCTTTTCCAGCACCTTATTCTCCAATCGTGCCCCAAAGCAAAAGGCTTTATTAACAAGTTTTGTAGGGGGAGAGAGAAATCCCGAACTATGCGGGTTGCCAGACGATGATCTTATTTCTCTAGCAGATTCTGAAAACCGCGAGCTGTTGGGTATCCAAGGTAAACCCGAATTCACCCATCTAGTTCGATGGCCCCGATCAATCCCTTTACCCGATCATTCGACTACAAAAAGGCTGGAAGCAGCATCTTTATTAAAACAGAAGAATATCGGCTTATCTTTTT
>NHCX01000039.1 GCA_002168015.1 Verrucomicrobia bacterium TMED44 | reverse complement strand
CTCTTTCCAATAAGAATTAGAAATAGAGGGGCAAAAAGAAAGCCTATGGAACCTCCACTGGCCAATAATGATTTTGCGGTATCTGATGCTCCGAAGTATCGAATGGAAACCAACAGGCATGTGGAGGCAAAACTTGCCTCCACAATGCCATTACAAGTATTTCGCCAGAGATCAAACTTTTGAGTATTTGAGGCGATACCTTTGTGATGTTCTTTGGTTTCGCCATTCATTACTACTTTGCTCGATCTCTGAAAATATCTAAAAACTCATTGATAATCTTTAAAGTTAACATGCAAAGTTAATAGGACTTCAACATTTTTTGATTACCAGGCGTATTGCCAACCGAGTGTCCAAACTGAATCGAGTTCCAGTTGTACTCCATTAACTTTTTGATCGATAGGAGTTTCCCACTCCGCTGCTAGGCGATGTCCGCTCAATCCGCCGTTTTGAAAATAATAATTTAAACCAAGACCAAAGGTAGTTATGTCCCGACCTTGAGAATTTGGATTAAGGGCAGGGGACATCATTTTCATCATTCGGGTATCTTCTCCATCGACTTCACTCTGACTCGAGTAATCGAATTTTGCAGATGCACTCAAAGATTCGGTAATTTTACGAGCACCCCATAATGAAGCCTCAAACTTGTTGCCCAAGGTATAATCCTGATCATTTTCTCCAATTCTCAAAACGCCCCCAAGTTGTGCACCATAGGAATAGTTGTCGGTTTGTGCTAAGTAAGTGACAGCTGGATGGAAATCATAAGTTCCGGATCCTAGTTGCATACCATAGCCCAGTGTATTTCCATTCGTATGTTTTTCATCAATTGATCCAGTTGGAAGACTTAATCCTAAGTTCAAATGCATTCTTCGTCCATCATCCCATTGTGCAAGATCGTAGAGCCCTGCTACTTTTAAATCTGCAAGGCCGCTTGATTCCATTTTATTTCCATTTTGCATGGACATTTCATTGTCTAAATAATTGAGCATGCCCATGAGAGTCCATTTATCGGAAATGGCATACATCGTGCCAAACATATGCATGTCCATTGTCATGTCTTTAGGTAGCATATTTGTCATGAAGCCTGTCGCCATCATTGTAGGGGCGACAGAATTGGAACTTTTCATCAAGCCCTCCATTTCCATAGACATGTAGCGGTAAGAGAGCATCCATTCGCCCATCTCGTGCATATGGTCTCCCATAACCGAGATTGGGCCATGACCATCGGGACGGGCAGCAGACCATGGACCATCATGAGCGGATAAATGAGAGAAGAAGGATGTAGAAATAAGTGTAATTGCAGTAAAGAGTTTCATAATAAAAGTTAGTTAATCGAAGGACTTCTCTTCGAATTTTAAAAATCTAAGCCAAACGGCTTGCTGAAAATTAATGAATTCTCTTTATGCTCTAGGAGGAGGTATCTCCACCTGGATTAACGAGCTGGGAAAGTTTTCTTGTTGAAAATACAAACTGCCTAAAAAAGACGGTTTTTCTACGATGATGGAGAAAGCAGCTTCATTCAAAATTTTCGTATCGAATATTAAGGAATATCCATCTTTCAATGATTCATGAGTTTCGGAACCCAATTCAGAAACCAATTCGCAACCCGAACATCTGTTGTTTCCGTCTAAGGTCCGCTCTGCCGAGAGACTTACGGACTGGGTCTCATCATAAAATTCATCAAACATACTTGCCCACACGCCTAATTGAAGAAGTCCAAGAGGAATACTTGTGGTTGCAAACATCGTTAGGAGTGCAACTTTAAGCCAGAAGCATTGGCAAAGTAGGGCTTTCATGTTTTTATAATACCTAAAGGAAAACCCTTTCGATAGTCCAATAAATTCCCATTAGTGCGATAATGGCGGAACCAGGGACGACCACATACTTCCTGTAGGCTTTTTCATCCTTGAGCCAAAAAGTTGCGCCAAAGACGAGGGCAATTACTGCAAGTTGTCCACATTCCACTCCAAGATTAAACCCAAGGAGCCCAATGACCAAGGATGCGGGATCTAGGTTAAAGGCAGAGAGAGCACCGGCAAAGCCTAAGCCGTGAATCAAGCCAAAGAAAAAGACGACAAACAACCGAGCATGGCGATAGCCAGGAAAGAGGATGTTTTCGATCGCAACCACTGCGATGCTTGCAGCAATGATTGGCTCAACCACATTTGATGGTGCTGAAACGAGTTCTAGTGTGGCAAGCCCGAGAGTTATGGTGTGGGCAATGGTAAATACGGATACCTGGTAAAGGATAGGCTTCCATTTTCTGGACAGAAAAAAGAGGCCGAGTACAAAAAGGATATGATCCAAGCCAAGTGGAAGTACATGAACAAAGCCCTGTCTGCCGAAGGAGAAAAAAGTGCTTCGGGCATCGGCTTGCCTTTGTTCGAGTGAATCCTGATCTGACAACCCTGTTTGGTTTGAGTCTGAGTTTGTTTGAACAAGTGGCTTTCCGTCGATGAAGGACAGGTCGAGCTTGAAACTTTCCTCATTAGGAAAAAGAACATTTACCCGTCTTTGCGGTTTGCCATTGATAATGTTACTGAAGACTAAATCGTAGGCGGCATCTTCCGATGAACGGATTTGATAGAAAGAAGCATTTGATTCAAGGATTCTCTGGTATCGTCCCTGGATAAGCATTATGTTTTCTTCATTTAATTCCCCCCCATCTTTTTCTGTAAAATCGAAGGTAAACTTAGGTAGAAACCATTTTTGCTCCCCGAATTTTATCTTTAAAGCATCCATGATCATATTTTTACCCTTCAGGAGAAGATCGGCCCTTTCATTTTGGGAGAGATTCTCAAAACTGCTTTTCACTAAAAAAGGAACATCTTCTGGGTCGTCGGCAAAGCTTCGAGTATCAATTTCCACGATAATGGTGGCATTGCCATCCGAGTTGAAACTCCCAACTACGGGGATGTCAGGTATGGGGTGGGCAAAAGAGTCAGTAGTTTGTCCCCAAAAAAGTAAAAAGAAGAGTAACTTTTTCAAAATAAGGAAGTTTTATTAATGTAACATGTACGAAAATTCTTTCANCAAANNNAAANTTAANCTTGNGAAAGCANNAATTGACTATTGATTNGNTTATNCACATTACAAACCCTAATNTNANTTAANNATGAAAATTATCAGCACAGCTATTGTTTCTCTTCTTTTCTCAGCATCTGTTTTCGCAGGTTGCCCATCCAAGNCAATNAANGGNAAAGTNGTNAGNTTTGACGAAGAATCCAAGACCCTTACCGTTGCTCAGGGAAAGAAAGAGAAAAAAGTCCAAGTTGGCAGTAAAACCAAAATGGAAGGTTTTGAATGCCCAACAACTCTTAAGGCCGGAGCTCGCGTTACCATTGATGGCTGCAACTGCAAAAACAAAGTTGCGTCAAAAGTAACCGTTTCCAAAGGTAAAAAGAAAGAAAGCTAAGTTTTTTCCAAAAATTTTAAAAAGCTCTCCAATATTTTGGGGAGCTTTTTTTTGGTTTATTAAAGGGTGGGCAGGGGCTTACTGAAATTCCAAATTAATCCACCTTTTGGTCCGAAAAAGCAGGCTATCACGAATACAAAGGTTGCTACAATTGCCATAGCTGCAGCAATGGAACAGTCCATCCAGTGGGCCAAATGGAATCCACCTAATGTGTAGATAATACCTAAGGGAAAAGTTGCCCATAAAATGGAAGACAATCGTTTGCACAAAAAAGAAGCCGTCGTGCAGGGGAATACAAGCATTGCCACAACCAAAATAACTCCCACAGCTTCCAAGCTTGCTACCGTGCTAAGGGCAAGAAGGAGCATCAGTCCCATATGTACCCCTTTTACCGGCCATCCTTTTGAAAAGGCCAGGACAGGATCAAAACTTGTAAGGAGAAGCTGCTTGTAGAATAAAGAAACAGAAATCAAGATAAGAAAGCAAACGGAACCCATTATCCATAGTGAACGGTTTCCAAGATCAAGCTCTCCAAGGACAAGGCTGGGTGAAAGAGGTATAAGTCCAATCTCTCCATAGAGAATACATCCGGTATCAATATCAATGTGGCCTACCTGTAAGTTGATCAGGGTGACTCCCAGGGCAAAGAAACTGGTAAACACAACTGCCATAGCAGCATCTTGCTTAATTGGTGTATTTGTCCGAAGCCATTCAATGCAAAGACTACAGGCAAGACCTGCAACGCAAGCCCCCAGAAGCATCGGCCCAATTTCAAGTGATCCGCATATCAGGAAAGAAATGACAAGGCCGGGAAGAATTCCATGACTGATGGCGTCTCCCATAAGGGCCATTCGTCTTACCACAAGGAAAGAACCAATGATACCACTCGCCCAGCACACTATGATACCCATCAGTAAAACCTGCCCGTTCCAGAGAATGAGCTCCGGAGAACTCCAAGGGTCTAGTAAGATCTTTTGAAGGTCGAATGGAGGAAAAAAGCTCATGGTCGAAATTTATTAGCCAACGAATAATTCTCAGTCTGAAAGAAGTCCTTGCTGAATATCGTGGAGGCTTGGAATGAGTTTACCGTGGGGGTCCTTTTGAGGATTTTGCAAGAGCCTCTCAAGTTTGCGAACCGTCTCTTCACCGATGACATGTTCAATCTTCTCCGCATCCTCATGAACATGGTCGGGGGCATAGGCAGCTTCATTTGTAAGATAAAGTTCCCAAAGGCGGTGATTTCTAACAATTTTGCATGCATACTCCCAGCCTTGTGGGGTTAAGGTAAGACTTGTTTGGTTCGGTAACTGGTCGGTTGGAGAATTTGGAGATGGCACCCTCGTGGCCAAGCCAGCCCGAGTTAGGTTATCGTTTTCAATTTCAACATCCGCACTGCTCATTCTTCGTTTGCTCATCATTTCTTGCAGGCTAATTTGAGGATCCTTGAATGCTTTTCCCTCAATAATATGAAAGGCAGCTTTCAGGGTGTTCTCCCTGGCAATACGCGCACTCTGTGAACGAGAATGCAGCCACTTAATTAAAAGGCCTCTTTGGGGGCGTAAAAATAAAACAATCGTAAAAAAAGTAGACGATACTAATACAATCAATGGTCCCGTGGGAAAGTTTTCGCCCAAAAAGGAAAGAAAAGTTCCACCCAAGCCTGATCCTGCGCCAAGAAGGCAGGCAATCGTTAAATAATTTCCCATTCTTGTGGCGATCAGGGATGCGGTTGCGGCAGGGATTACCAACATTGCGGAAACCAGAATGACCCCAACCATTTGCAAGGAAGATATCACGCAGAGTGAAATAAGGGTCCATAACCCAAATTGAAGAATATCAGTCGGAATTCCAATAGATTTTGAAAACTGCGGATCAAATCCGGATGCTAAAAGTTCCTTAAAATTACAAGTTATGAAGAGGCCTACGAGAAGTAAGCTTGCTATGATTACAATCAGATCACTTTGAGCCAAGGCGGACGCTTGACCAAACATAAACGAATCAAGTCCGGCCTGGTGACTGTGCCCCGTTTTTTGAATTCGGGTCAGCATACAAATGCCGAGGGCATAAAAAGCGGAAAGTACAATCCCGAGCGAGCTATCTTCTTTGATTTTGGTGAACCTGTTAAGAAGGCTCAGGCAAACGATCCCAAGAAGTCCAGCGATAGCGGCCCCAATCAATAAGGAGAAACTGTTCTTTTCTCCTGACCAGATGAAACCTACGGCAATACCTGGAAGGACCGCATGGGATAAAGTGTCTCCAAAAAGAGAAAGTCTTCTGGTCACGACATAGCTTCCAATTAGACCGCAGGACATACCCATTAAAACGGATCCAAGAGCTACAATCTGTACGGATTTATCCCCCATGAGAAAAAATCTCTGGACCCGTTCAAGTAATTGAACGTCGTGTTCTTGGCCGACTTGCTTTCCATTCAATAGCAAGCAAATGGTTGCGCTACTTAAAATGAAAAAAATTTGCCGAAAAGAAAAAATCATCTTTCGATTTCAGGAGATTTTGCAGCTTCTGTAGCCATTTCTGAGAGAACGGCNAATCTTCCTCCATAAGTTTTCTGGAGNAGTTCATGGGTATATATTTNAGNAACAGGCCCAAAGGCAACTTTTCTCATGTTNAGGAGGAGTATGTGATCAAAGTATTCTTTAGCGGATGAAAGATCATGATGAACAACGACTAAAGTTCTTCCTTCGTTCTGCATTTTTTTCAGAATGGAAACAATGGTTTTTTCCGTTACCGCGTCAACGCCTGCAAAGGGTTCGTCCATTAAATAAATTGCACTTTCCTGAGCTAAAGCCCGGGCGAGGAAAACCCGTTGTTGTTGGCCACCTGATAGGTTTCCAATTTGCCTGTCGGCATAGGGAAGCATATTGACCTGCTCGAGACACTCACTGGCCTTATGATGATCTTTCTTGCCAAGCCTTCCAAACCATCCGACATGGCCGTATCTGCCCATTAATACGACATCCATAACCGTGACTGGGAAATCCCAGTCCACGGATTCTCTTTGGGGGACATATCCAATTTGTTTAATTCCTTCTTTTGGGTCCTTCCCAAAAATTTTCACATAACCTCCATTCGGTTTGATCATGTTCATAACAGATTTTACAAGGGTTGACTTCCCTGCACCATTCGGCCCGAGAACTCCGACCAAAGAGCCTTCTTCGATTTCGAGATCTATGCCGTAAAGAACCGGTTTTTTCTGATAGGAAACCGTTAAGTCATGAACTTCGATAGGCAAGCGCCTGCTAGCCATATCTATTGATTCATCGCGTTAACGAATGAGTTTATATTGTAAACCATCATTCCGGNCCAAGTATGGTGCGGGTATAGCTGGTCATGGGGNCCCAAACTTTTATCTTTTTCAGATCCTAGGGTATCTGAAAAAAGGGGAGGGCCTAGCGACACACCGGTTTCTTTTGCGATTTCCTCTATGGCTTTTGGATTCACACTGGTTTCTACAAAAAGAGATCGGACATTATGTTTCTTGATATAATCGACAAGATTTGCACGGTCTCCTAAACCTGCCTCCTGAATGGTCGAAATTCCCTGAAGAGCGACTACCCGCACCCCGAAGAATTTACCAAAATAACGAAAGGCATCATGGCTGGTAACTAGAATTTTATCTTGGGCCGGAAGGGAATTAATTTTATCCTGGGCCCATTCGGAAACTTGCAGGAACTCTGCTTCCACATTTGCAGCCCTTTCTTGAATATCTTCTTGGTGCTCAGGTAATGCAGTAGCCAAATATTGAGCGATGGTATGCAAACAGCTTATCCATATCTCTGGTGAAAACCATACATGCGGATCTGGGTAGGTGGAGTCCTCTTCATCAGAAAAANTCAGCAACTCTTCAGGGATACCCGAGCAGGCAGCAAAGGTTTTAATTTGGGTCGCAGTCTTTAAAGTGGAAGCCAATTTTCCTTCCAGCTTTAACCCATGATAGATCACTGCATCAGCTGAAGTGATGACCGTCATATCACGGGCAGTTGGCTTATATAAGTGGGGATCTACGCCTGGCCCCATCAGGGGTGCAATTCGGCAAAAGTCGCCGGCCAGTCTACTTACAAGGTCAGTAACCTGCGTGGTGGTGGTGACAATCAAAATTTTCCCGCCCCCTACTTCGTGTTCTGATTTTTCTTCAACAAGCGATTCCGTACAGCCTTGGATCAAAAGTAAGCCAAGGATGAATCCTTTTGTAATGGAGTGGACTAAGTTTTTTATGTGAGTGTGCAAAATGAATACTTTGATGANTCAAAATTATAGCTTGGAATTATCTTGAGTCAACATAACAGTGAATGCAAAATGAGGTTATGGCATCTTCAACGGTTGAAAATTATCTCAAGGAAATCCTTGTNGTTACCCTTGAACATGAGATTACAAAAGTTCCCATGGGCCAGGTTGCCAAAGTTTTGGAAGTCACCCCAGGCACTGCAACTTCAATGGCTAAGAGTTTGGAAAGGGACGGATGGGTTGTGTACTACCCAAGAATTGGTGTTTCCCTAACCCGCAAGGGAAGAAAGCTGGCCATGAATATGTTACGGCGCCACCGCTTGCTTGAAACCTTCTTAGTTGAAACTTTGGGTCTTGATTGGGGAGAAATTCATGCTGAAGCCGAGGAACTCGAGCATGCAATTTCTGAAAAGGTATTAGAAAAATTGGACGATTTTTTGGGACGTCCCCGATTTGATCCCCATGGAGATCCCATACCCTCAAAGGGAGGGGTTATTCAAAGGATTGCTTCCAAGCCATTGTCTGATTTTGCAGTCAAAGAAGAGGTTAGAATTGAATCAATCATTGATCAGGATAAAAAATTTCTTAAATTTGCTAGAAAGGCGAAGCTCGTGCCAGGACAAGTTTTTATGATTGTTGGTAAGGAGGATTGTGCGGACGCGATTACTTTGAAAACTGCAAAAGGGCAGTCTGTAAATTTAGGATTTCGTTCGGCGGAAAAAGTTCTCGCTTTACCGATAGAGGCATAAATTGCAGTAAACTGTGCAAAAAAAAGTTTGCCCATTTATCCCATCTCTTTCAAAAAGTTTTCTAAGAACCCTTTAACCCCATATATAATCCCCCCTTAATTATGCCAAGATCCGTAACCTTGTTTACCGGCCAGTGGGCCGATCTTTCCTTACCCGATCTCGCCGAAAAAGCAGCTCAAATGGGCTATGACGGCCTTGAACTTGCTTGTTGGGGGGATCACTTCGATGTGGATAAAGCCGCGGTATCCAAAAAATATTGTAAAGAAAGATGGGAAATTCTCTCCGATTACGGCTTATCCGCTTTTTCAGTTTCTAGCCATTTAGTCGGTCAGGCTGTATGTGATCTGATTGATGAGAGACACCAAGCAATCCTTCCACCTGATGTCTGGGGTGAAGGCGACCCCGAGAAAGTCCGCAAACGAGCGGCCAGAAAATTAGCGAAGACTGCGAAGGCATGCCGTAATTTTATAAACGAAAAACCAGGTCGTGGTAAAAAAGATGATTTTCCTGCGGTAGTTAATGGTTTCACAGGTTCCAGTATTTGGCATTCCATCTATGCTTTCCCGCCAACTGATCAGGCATATTGGGATAAGGGATTTGAAGATTTTGCAAAAAGGTTTGGCCCAATTCTTCAAGAATTTGAAAAACAGAAAGTAAATTTTGCTCTCGAAGTTCATCCCACTGAAATTGCCTTTGATATTGCCAGTGCCGAACGTGCATTAGCTGCAGTTAAAGGACACAAGAGGTTTGGCTTTAATTATGACCCATCTCACTTGGGTTATCAGGGCGTAGATTATGTTAAGTTTATCCGAACCTTCTCTGACCGTATTTATCATGCTCACATGAAAGACGCATGGTGGGGGCATGGTGATGGCACTGTTGGAGTTTTTGGCGGTCACACTACTTTTGCTGATCCACGCAGGCAGTGGGATTTTCGTTCGGTTGGCAGGGGAGATGTTGACTTCGAGGAAATCATAGTTGCTCTCAATGACATTGGATACGCAGGTCCGCTTTCGATTGAGTGGGAAGACAGCCGTATGGATCGATTTCATGGAGCCACCGAGTCTTGCGAATATATTAAGCAATTGGATTTCACTCCCAATCAAATGGCTTTTGATTCAGCCTTCGATAAAGAAAATCAATAATCGCGGTTAAAATTATGAAGCGAAAATTACGCATGGGAATGGTAGGAGGCGGACGGGGTGCATTTATCGGAGGCGTTCATCGCAGAGCAGCTAATTTAGATGGAAATATTGAATTGGTTGCTGGAGCGTTCTCATCCGATGCCAAAAAGAGTAAACTTTCGGGCAAGGACTTCCATTTGGAATCATCGAGAGTTTATGGTTCATACCAAGAGATGGTTGAGAAAGAGAAAGCTCTTCCGCAGGATCAGCGAATTGATTTTGTAACCATTGTTGTTCGAAATCATCTTCATTTTGATGTGGCCAAGACTTTTTTGCAGGCAGGGTTTAATGTGATTTGCGACAAGCCTGTGACTTATGATTTGGCCCAGGCCAGAGAGCTGCGAAAAATAATTAACAAATCCAAGAAGGTATTTGCCTTAACTCATAACTACACTGGATACCCTATGGTCAAGCTTGCCAAGGAAATGGTTGAAAAAGGAGAATTGGGTGAAATTATCAAGGTTGTTTGCGAGTATCCACAAGGTTATGCCATAACTGCATTAACCGGTGAGGAAAAAGCTATTGCGAATTGGCGTGCCAATCCGGAAATTGCCGGAATTTCAAATTGTATGGGTGATATCGGTACCCATGCCGAAAATCTGGTTCACTATATAACGGGACTTGAAATTGACCGTTTGTGTGCAGATCTTTCAGTCAATATTCCGGGTCGTAAATTGGATGACGATGGGAATGTTCTTGTCCGGTTCAAGGGAGGTGCTCGTGGAATAATTTATGCATCCCAAGTTTCGAATGGAGACGAAAATGATTTGAATATAAGAGTGTATGGAACAAAAAAATCGATTGAGTGGCATCAGGAAGAGCCAAACGACCTGCTGGTCAAGGATGCTCGTGCGCCCAGGCAGGTTTATCGTCGTGGAAACGGATACATCACTGGAGCTGCTGCCGATAATACCCGTATCCCTTTTGGACACCCAGAGGGTTTCATAGAAGCATTTGCCAATGTATATAATGCTGCTGCAGTCGCGATTAAGGATGAGGTAGCTGGCAAATATCCACGGAAATCAGGATATGATTTCCCTGATATTAAAGATGGAATTATTGGTATGGCCTTTATCGAAACGGTAGTTAAAAGTTCAAATTCGAAAGAAAAGTGGATTAAATTCCCAAGTATCCCTAAATAAATTTATTTAATGAGTAAAAAAATTGGAATTATCGGAGCTGGAGGAATGCTCCAGTATCATGCAGCCGGCTTTCGGGCAGGTGGAGCTGAACTGGTTGCAATTTGTGATATGAACGAAGCAGCTGCTCAAAAAGCAGCTAAGGAATATGACATTTCTCATGTTTTTGCAGATTCTGCGAAGATGCTCAATGATTTGTCGGATTTGGATGCCATTAGTATTATCACACCCAACAGGACTCACCGTCCTCTTGCAGTTCAAGCCTTACGGGCGGGCAAACATGTTTTTTGCGAAAAACCACCAGCTTTGAATGCAACGGAAGTCAAGGAAATGAAGGATGCTTCCGAGGAAGGGGGGAAAACCCTGATGTTCAACTTTAATAATCGGGCACGACCAGAATCCTATGCATTAAGAAAGTACATAGAAGCAGGCGAAGTCGGACAGATCAATTCGGCCCAGGCGAAATGGATTCGTCGAACAGGTATCCCAGGATTTGGTGGCTGGTTTACTAACAAAGAAATGTCGGGTGGAGGTCCTTTAATTGATCTTCTGCATATGGTTGATTTAGCTCTTTATTACATGGACTATCCCAGCCCCACTCATGTATTGGCTCAGACTTTCAACGATTTTATTGAGAATAAAGGGTTCAAAGGTCCATGGGGGATTCCAGATGTTGCAGATGGCGTCACCGATGTCGAAAGTGCTGCCCATGGTTTTGTCAGATTTGAAACCGGTCAGGTTCTCAACTTCCAAATTTCATGGGCAGAGATGAATAAGCGCGAAGAGGTATCGGTAACATTTCAAGGAAAGAAAGCTGGAGGAATGATTCGTCGTCTATTTGGAGCCGATGGGCTGGATGAAACTGCGATCGATGACTGTGAGCTTTATGTACAAGAACATGGGCGATCAGTGAATCGAAGTATTGTCACTGAAGAAAATGAAGATATGGGCAGAATTCGTTCCGCAGAAAATTTTGTCCGTACTATTATGGGTGAAGAAGCCCCTCTGAATATTCCAAGCCAAGCCTTGGCGTTAATGAAAATAATTGATGCCACCTATGAATCGGCAAGGAGTGGAACCCCAGTGGCAATTTCTTGAGCTCAAAGCATTACCTTGTCACCAACCTCAAATTCATCTATTTATAATTTCATCCTATGGGCAAACAATATAAGAAACTCGTAAAGCGTCGTAGACGCACCGCCTACCTTGCCAGACGCAAGGCGGCACTCAATGTGGCAAAGTCAAGTTCTTCCAAGAAGACAAAATCAACCGCGAAGAAAGCAATCGCGCGTAAAAAAGCGACCCCGGCTGCAAAACCTGAGCCCGTGGCTGAAAAGGCAAAAGCAGAAGATGTTTTGGGACCCGATGTTACTGGTGAAGTAACTGAAAGCCCTGCCGAGGAAGCCCCTGCCGAGCAGACAAAAGAGTAAGTGTTTTAATGAGCGGGCATAGATTAGTGCTTGCTTCACTTGTGATGGTTGGTCAATGGCTAACCTGTCTAGCTTCCAATCAATATGGCACGGATAATAGCCTTTTAAATGTTCGTGCTGAGTATCATGTTGAAAGCGATTTTCTGCGGATTCGAGAATTCTTCTCGGGAAAAGAATACACTGCCGGTTCATTAATTCTCAGAACATCTGCCGAAAGAAAAGGTTTGTATTTCCACCTTCCTTTACGTGCTGCCCGCATTTCTTTCCTGAAAGGGAAAACAATTAAATTGGAGGTGATTGATTCAACGGATCCTCAATCCCGCACTTTTCACTTTGTGATTCCAAAGGAATTGAAAGGCCAAAAAAAAGTATTACTTGGGTTGACGGGTAAGGATTGGAATGAAACTGAAATGAATCTAGTTGCATGGAGAATTACAATGCTAGGATCCCAGAAAGAGAACTTGTTGGTTAATCAAAGCTCTTTGTGGGCTCACCAGAAATAACTTGAATAAAGAAAATCTTTGGGGTCCCTGGCGTACATTTGGAAAAAGCCACCATTTTTCACATGTAAGCCTCAGGGAAACTTTACAGGGTGGCCAATCTTTTGACTGGAAATCACTATCGGATTATCATTGGAGAGGAAAAATAGGCGATGTTGCCCTGGAATGCAGGTGGGAGAAAAATCTCGTTCAATGGCGTAAGGTTCGAATCCAAAAATTAAAAAGTCTGCAAGTTGAAAAATATTTTTTCTTGGATCAAGGGTACCAAAATGCAATCGATGAATTGCCGTGGAGGTCCGATCCAGTGTTGCGAAAATGTATTTCTAAACTGAGGGGACTGAGAATTCTTAGACAACCCCTAGATCAGACTTTGTTTTATTTTCTTCTTAGCTCTGCTAAAAGTATACCGCAAATTCAATCAATAGGAGATGCAGTATGTAAAAAGTATGGAAAAGAAATTGCACCCGAAATATATTCGTTTCCGGGATGGGAAAGATTGGCACAAGTATCGGAGGCAGAACTGCGGTCCCTAAAACTCGGATATCGTGCCAAATATGTCGCCCAAACTGCAAGGCTGATTGCAAACCAAGATAACGGGTTAGAGGGTATCGGAGATCTTCCATACCGCGATGCGAAAAAAGAACTTCTTCGGTTACCGGGAGTGGGAGAGAAAATAGCGGATTGTGTTCTATTATTCGGGGGTAACTTTTTGGAAGCATTCCCAATGGATACCTGGATTGAGAAGAGTCTAGAAAAAAGATATGCTCTCAAGGGATGGAAAAGTGACAACAAGATTCACTTTGCCAGAATTCACTTTGGCAAATCTGCTGGGTTAGCCCAGCAGTTTCTTTTTTCGGCCGAAAGATTAGGGATTTTAGACAAAAAATAAAAAGATACATGTGAAATTCAGTCAATTTTAAGCTCTTACAGCCTTTATGGCACAAAATGTGCAGACTAATTGATCTATAAACCTTTTCCATGAAAACTAATGTTTTTTCAAGATATGAAACCGGTGCTTTTTTTGATGAAATGTTTGACCGAGGTGATGATCGGTTAATCAGACCACATTATCAAAAAATCCTGGAAAGAATTTCCGCATTGAATCCCCTCGAGTATGAGGAAAAAAGATCTCAGGCAGTGAGTTCTTTTCTCGAGCACGGAGTCACATTCACTGTGTATGGTGATTCGGAGGGAGCAGAGCGAATTTTCCCATTTGATTTAATTCCAAGGGTAATTCCAGGAAATGAATGGTCGGTAATTGAGAGAGGACTTAAGCAAAGAATATTGGCCCTTAATTTATTTCTTAATGACATTTACCATCAAGGCCGAATTCTTCAGGAAGGAGTAATCCCAAGAGAAATCGTGGAGACTTGTCCCTATTTTAGAAAAGAAATCATTGGTTTTCATGTGCCCAAAGACATTTATATTCATGTTTGCGGAAGTGATCTCATTCGTGATGAAAAAGGTACTTATATGGTCCTTGAAGATAATGGACGTTGTCCTTCAGGCGTATCTTATGTCTTAGAAAACCGAGATATTATGAAGAGGGCTTTTCCACGGACTTATCAATCGATGGGTGTTCGTTCGGTTGAGGCTTACCCAGAATTACTTTTAAAAACTTTGGAATATTTATCGCCGCGCCAATCCCAAAAACCAGTCTGCGTATTATTGACGCCAGGGGTTTACAATAGTGCATATTTTGAACATACCTTTTTGGCCCGACAGATGGGAATTGAAATTGTTGAGGGGCGTGATCTTATCGCGATTGACGGTTTTGTTTATATGAGAACGACTCAGGGCTTAGTCCAGGTTGATGTGATTTACCGTAGATTAGACGACGATTTCATTGACCCGTCTTTTTTTCGCAAGGACTCGGTTCTTGGTGTTCCCGGACTTATGGATTCATATTTAAAAGGGAATGTTGCCTTGGCAAACGGAGTGGGTACTGGTTTGGCTGATGATAAAGTAACTTATGCGTATGTACCTGATATGATTAGGTTTTATTTAGGACAGGATCCCATTCTTCAGAGTGTTCCTACTTATTTGTGCTGGCGTGACGAGGACCGGAAATTCGTTTTAGAGAATCTGGCTAACTTAGTAGTCAAACCAGCCAACGAATCGGGGGGTTACGGGATGCTCATTGGAAGCGAGTCTACAAAGGCCGAGTGTAACGAATTTAAAAAGAGAATTAATGAAAACCCCCGAGAATACATTGCACAACCAATAATCTCTCTTTCAAGGCATCCCACTTTTTGTAATGATGAATTGGCGGGTCGCCATATTGATCTACGACCTTTTATACTATACGGAAGTGATTTGGAAGTCGTTCCCGGCGGATTAACCCGGGTCGCCTTAAAAAAAGACTCTTTAGTGGTAAATTCCTCCCAAGGTGGAGGAAGTAAGGATACCTGGGTTTTAAAAAGTTGAGACTATGTTGTCCCGAGTCGCAGATAATTTTTACTGGATGAGCCGCTACATAGAGCGTGCGGAAAGTCTTACTCGCATGGTTGAGGTTAATCAAAGCTCTTCGCTTGATTGCGTGGAGGAGCGCCTCGATGAATTTTGGGACCCTGTATTGCAGGCCATATGTGCTTCTGAGACCTTCAAGGAAAGCGGAAAAAAGGACCTCGTTCAGTTTTTATTCTTTTCCTCTGGCTACTCCTATTCTGTAAAAAATTGTTTGGCATACGCCCGCGAGAACGCGCGTATGGTACGGGATCAATTGTCTATGGAAATGTGGTTGGAATTGAATAATATATATCTCTTTTTCCAATCCGGAGACGCGGAAAAAGCTTTTTTACAGGATCCGCAAATCTTTTTTCAAAAAGTCATACGTTTTTCATTGGTCTTTCAAGGCCTTTCTGGAGCCACTATTCCTCATGACGAAGGATGGCACTTTATGGCCCTTGGTACTTTTTTGGAACGGGCAGATCAAACCAGTCGTATGCTTGACACTCTAACATTTCAGTCACATATTCCTACCCGTGTGGATTTGTTAGCCGTGTTACGATCTTGTAGTGCTCGCTCCGCTTTTAAAAGGCAGTATCGTGGTGAGTTATCCATGCGAAATGTGGCTAATTTTTTATTATTCTCTCAGGATTTTCCTCGATCAATTCGATTCTCCATTCGTTGTTTGGATGAAAATCTACATGCTATTTCAGGCGTGCCTTCGGGGAATTTTTCAAACGAAGCAGAAAGATTAATTGGTAGTTCTCTAGCGATGGTAAATTTCACTGATATCAATGCGGTTCTCTCCATTGGCTTGCATCAGACGATCGATGATCTTCAAAAGAAACTTATGAAAGTGGGGCAGTGTATTTTTGAAACTTATGTATTGCTCCCATTTGAAATTAAAAGTGTGAATCAAAGTTTGACTGCTCACGCCCAGGCCCAGCAGCAGTGAAATTTACTTTCACAATTAATCGAGCATGAGGCTGTATGTTTATCATCGTACAGTTTATACATATCCTGATCCGGTCAGTAATAGCTTTAATGAATTACGACTGCATCCGCTATCCTATGATTGGCAGAAATGTGAGTCATCCTTGATAAGTGTCCTTCCCTCCACCTGTTTGCGTGAATATCTCGATTTGAATGGAAACCTCGTACAATACTTTGAGATTCCTACTGAACATCAGAAATTAACCATTGAAGCTCGCTCTGTCGTAAACACGGTTAGCCGGGTTGATTTTAACCAATTTCCCTATGGGACTCCCATGAGCACATTAGCCGATATCGAGAAAAGAGTGAATTGCAGAAATTATCTGCAAGGCTCGGCTTATGTTGAATTAAATCCGGATGCATGGAAGCAGGCAATCGACTTAGGTGGCAATTCAGGTGATGTTTTTCAAACGGCTTACCAAATAATGGAATTCATTTACTCCAATTATGAGTATTGTATATCGACGACTTCTGTGGATACATCCTCATCCACGGTTATTCGTGACCAAAAGGGCGTGTGTCAGGATTTTGCCCACGCCGCATTGACTTTTTGCCGTTGTTTGGGAATACCTGCTAGGTATGTCAGCGGGTATTTTTATGATCATACTAAAGATCAAAGTATGCGCGGTGCAGAGGCTTCCCATGCATGGATTGAAGTCCTGATTAATGGACATGGTTGGTATGGTCTTGATCCTACCAACAATCGGGTAGTTGATGACACCTATATCATTCTCGGAACCGGTAGGGACTATCGGGATGTGGCTCCTATTACCGGGACCTATTTCGGCCGACTTCCTTCAAGCATGGATGTGGATGTGTCAGTTAAAAAGCTGGAAGAATAGATATTTCTNTANCCTGAAAAGTAATCCGTGGGTATAGCGTCAAGCAATTCACGGGTATATTCAGATTGTGGATTCTTATATATCTCCTCGGCATTTCCATTCTCCATGACTTGTCCATTTTTCATTACAATCATGTCATCAGACATAAATTTAACAACACTGAGGTCGTGNGAAATAAAAAGGTAGGTCAGGTTTCTTCTCTGCTGTAATTCACGGAGTAAATTTAGAACCTGTGCTTGCACAGAGACATCCATTGCACTGACACANTCATCGCAGACAATGAATTCGGGTTCAACCGCCAGGGCCCGAGCTACGCTGATTCGCTGTCTCTGCCCGCCGGAAAACTCGTGAGGATAGCGAAGAAGAAATTCAGCACCCAGTCCGACTTCTTCAAGCAGGGAGACAATTCGGTCGCGCCGTTCTGACTGATTGGAACCAATCTGGTGCACGAGCATCGGTTCAGTGAGAGCCTGTTCGATTGTTTGGCGAGGATTGAGGGAAGCGTAGGGATCCTGAAAGATGATCTGCATACGTTTTCGAAAAGGGAGCATTTCGGACTGGCTCAGTTGAGTCAGTTCATTTTCATCGTAGAGGATCGAACCGGATTTAGATTTCTGTAGTCTCAGTATGGCCCGTCCGAGGGTGGTCTTGCCGCACCCGGATTCTCCGACAAGCCCAAGAGTTTGTCCCCTTGTGATCTGAAGGTCAATGCTGTCAACTGCCTTCACTGTCTTGCGGGGACTACCAAGAAAGCCACCTCCTGAGTGAAAATGAACTTGAAGCTCCCTCGCTTTTAGAAGAGGAGATGCGAAGTCTTTTTCTCCGCTTGATTTTTTTACTTTTTGGTTAAGCTCGGCGAGTCTTTCTTTCGCGTCCGGATGTTCGCTGAGAATATAAGATCCATCAGTGGCAACCTCAGTTTGGAGAAAATCTTCCACGGTCGGAAGGATTTGATATTGGGTCTCAAGTGTTGGCCTGCAGGCAAGTAGTCCTTTAACATAGGGATGGGATGGGTGCTCAAAGAGGTCTCGGGTGATTCCCTGTTCAACAATTTTCCCCCTGTACATCACCACCACCCGGTCAGCCAACTCTGCGACGACTCCAAGGTCATGGGTTACGAAGAGTACTGCGACTCCGAGGTCATCTTTTAGGTCCCGAAGAATTTTTAGGATTCGTGCCTGTACCGTTACATCAAGTGCGGTGGTAGGCTCATCAGCTAACAAAAGATCAGGCTTAGTTACTAAGGCCATTGCGATCATTACCCTTTGACGCATACCCCCGGAAAACTCGTGAGGGTAAGAATGAGATCTTGATTCGGCATCCCGTATCCCAACTTTTTTCATCATCTCAATTGCCCGAGCCTCGGCGATTTCGCGGGAGACATTTTCGTGAATAAGTATGGGTTCGGTGATTTGATCAAGAATCTTTAAATATGGGTTGAGGCAACTCATTGGATCTTGAAAGATCATCGATATCCGCTTTCCCCTGATTGCTCGGAGGAGTGGTTGTGAAAGGTCTAGGAGTTCGTCATTATCGAAGGTAACGGAGCCTCCTTCCACCTTTGCGGGTGGTTGAGGCAGGAGACCGAGCATGGTATGACAGGTCACGGATTTTCCTGAACCCGATTCTCCGACCACTCCGACGATTTCCCCTTTATCAATGGAAAAGCTGATATCGTCCACTGCCCGGTTTGTACCCCCACGTGTATGGAAGTATGTTTTGAGGTTCTTTATTTTCAGCAAGCTCATCAATCTTTAGCGGCTTTTACATCAAGTGCGTCCCGAAGCCCGTCACCTAGAAAATTAAGGGAGAAAAGAGTGAGGGAAAAGAAAAGGCCGGGTAGGAGCAGGAGTTGCACTTCAGTCTCCAGAAAGTTGGCTCCTTCTTTAATCAGAACCCCCCACGAACTATTTGGGGATTCCACTCCCAAACCGAGGAAAGAAAGAATGGCTTCATACATGATAAACCCAGGGACTGTAAGGGTGGAATATACTACCGTAGGCCCAAGAACATTTGGAATAATATGCCGAAAAAGGATTCGCCCTTTACTGTACCCAAGGGCTACTGCCGCTTCCACAAACTCTCGTTCTTTTATACTCATCACTTGGGCTCGGACTATCCGAGATAGAGTGAGCCAACCAAGAAGACCAAGGGCGAAGAAAAGGGGAACCACATTGGTCAGTCGTCCCGTGAATTCCTTATCCCAGTTAAAGTTTTCCACAATCCAACGGGTGGCATCTCCCGACCAGTCGCTTAGGGTTGCTTGCAGGACGATAACTAAGACCAAAAAAGGAATAGCGAGCAAGGTGTCAACCATGCGCATCATAACTGCATCCGTTCGACCTCCGGCAAAACCNGAAATGGCCCCGTATACAATTCCTATCGCTACTGAAACGGCAGTGGCGATCAAGCCAACGAGGATAGATACTTGCCCTCCGTACAGTATCCTCGCAAAGAGATCACGCCCNAGTGCATCGGTTCCAAACCAATGTTTCTCGGAAGAGGGAGCAAATTTATTGGTCAGGTTTACCTGGTTTGGATCCATGCAAAACCATGCGAAAATAAAACAGAGTGAGAACATCACAACGATTACCCAGAATCCGCCCATA
>NHCX01000038.1 GCA_002168015.1 Verrucomicrobia bacterium TMED44 | reverse complement strand
GGATTTACTACAGATGGCGGTTTTAAGCAATATGCAGTCAATAACATAAATACATTAATAAAAGTTCCAGATGATATGTCAGATGAAGAGGCGACTTTGGTTGTAACAGCTGGAACAACCATGTATGGCTTGACAGAATTAGGAGGATTAATTGCTGGCGAAAGCGTGGTTGTTATTGGCCCTGGACCTATTGGTTTGCTTGGGGTTGCCGTTGCAAAAGCACTTGGAGCTGGTCCAGTAATACTTATTGGCACAAGAGATAGCCGCTTAGAAATTGGTAAAAAACTTGGTGCTGACCATACTTTAAACGTTAAAAATGAAGCTAATGTTATTCAAGCAGTTAAAGATATTGTCGGCACAAAAGGTACTGATTACGTAGTAGAATGTGCTGGCACTGAGCAGGCACTCAATGACGCAATAATGATGACAAATAGGGGTGGTAAAATATGTTTAGCAGCATTCCCTCACAAGCCAATCAGTATCAATATACCTCACATGGTTATAAATAATATTTATATGTATGGTATTAGGGGTGAAGGTAAAAGTGCAACTCATAGAGCAATAGAGTTCATGAAACAGAAAAGATTTGATGCAAGTTTAGTCCATACTCATACTTTTAATCTAGATGAATTACCTAAGGCACTAAAGTATGCAAGAGAAAGAATTGATAATGCTATTAAAATAGTTATTAAACCTTGGAGTTAATAAATTTAATAATGTTACCTTAAATTATTGTGTTTAAAATAATGCATTTGGAAGAAATGTTGCGATTTCTGGGAAAATAATAATAGCTACCATACAAATAAGCATGATCATCCAATAAGGAGTAGAGCTTTTAAAAATTGACATAACTTGTACATTATCACCCTCTCCATGAATTGCAGCTTTTACTGTATAAACAAGTAAACCAAATGGTGGGGTGAGTAATCCAGCTTCAATAGCAATAATGCCAATAATAGCAAAAGCAATTGGGTCATACCCAATTTTCATTGCAATAGGAGCAAAAATAGCTGCCGTTAAAAGCATTATTGAAATTGAATCGATAATCATGCCTAACAAAAACCAAATTAAGACCATAACGCCAATGATCATCCACGGTTCCATCCCAGAATCTAGAAATAATCCCTCTATTGCGTTTGCCATACCGGTCATAGCTAGTGTTCGTGAATAAAGGGCTGCTGTAACAAGTAACAAAAGAATTGGCGCTGATGTTCTACCAACCGATAAAATAGCATCTATAATATCACGAAATCTCATTCCTTTAATAATACCTAAGGACAATCCTATAATAGCACCAGCACCAGCTCCTTCGGTTGGTGTAAAAAAACCACTTAAAATCCCACCAAGAACAGCTAAAATAACAAAAAGTATACCACCTAGACTAATAAAGAATTGTGGAATGGAAACTTCATTTTTTTTATCTTTAATTAATTGTTTTTCAATTTTAGAAACTGAATCGATTCCTTCTCCAACAGCCTTAGGCTTCAAAAGTGCCATGACCAAAACATAGATAAGAAATAAAGACATTAATAAAGCACCAGGTAAAACCCCAGCAGCAAAAATTCTGCCAATTGATTGCTCTGTCAAAATACCCCAAACAATCATCAATACACTTGGTGGAATGAGCATTCCTAAACAACTAGACCCAGCAATAGATCCAAGAGCAAAACCTTTATGATAACCAAAGCGTTTCATCTCCGGATATGCTATGCGTGAAAATGCAGCTGCTGAAGCAATGCTAACGCCAGTTACAAATGAAAATAATGCATTCCCTATAATTGTTGCTAGAGCCAGACGCCCTGGTATTTTGTATAATAGTTTATTAATGCCACGGTATACATCCGTCACAACGCCTGATCTACCAATAAATTCACCCATCAACATAAATAATGGAATGACCGCAAATATATATGATCTTATAGCTTCATATGCAGTTGCAGCCAACATCCGCTGAACTGTTTCAAACGCATAGCTGTCTGCGCCGGTTGTAAAAAAAATTCCTAGTGCACTTGTCATTCCTAAAGAGATGGCAATATGAACACCCATCGCAATTAAAACGATAAGACAAAGGACAAGCATGACAGCAATATTAACTTCAAACACGATACTGATCCTGTACGTTAATAGTTGTTGAAGTTAGGTTTTTCATAAGGAACCAGAAGATTTAGGCTTAAAAACGTCAATATAAGCTAAAACAAGATAATTAATTAAAGCTAATCCACTTCCAATCATGACCATCCACCTTGCTGGCCATGAAGGGACGCGTAACGCTCCTTCACCCTCAAATTCACCTTCAATATATGAAAGAACACTTTCTTCCCAACCCCCAGTAATAATCATTAAAAAGAATATAGCACCAAGCAAATAACCAATGGCCAAGAAAATACGCTGGATTGAGTACGGCAAATGAATTATTAGAAAATCTGCTCGTAACATAGATTGGCTTCGGATTGCATAACCAACTTGTAAGAAAACAATAATTACAATTGAAGTGGCAACAATTTCTGCAGTTCCATAAACAGGTGAGTCAAAAACAGAACGACCTATTATATTAGCTAGAATAAGAAAAGCTAATCCAAAAGCCCAAATTGCCGCGACTACCATCATAAATTTGGACATACTGTCACTTATTTTAATGAGCGACAAATCAAATCTCCCTCAGTTTAATTGAACAGATAAATAAGAGCTAACTAAATTGTCAACCGAGAAGGTTTCTAACCCTTTTCAGTTGACATCCAATTTATGAATTGAGTGGTTGAAGGATACAACTTGCTCAATATTATTTAACTACGTAACGAACGGGCCATTTGTAGCCAACTTTTTCAGCAGCATCTAAAGTGGCATTAAGAATAGCTTTAGCTGGAAAGCCTTTTTTTTCAAGTGCATTAGCATGCTGTTGCGGCCAATCTTTAAGACCCTGAGCCCATTTAAGTCTAACAGATTCAGGTAAGTCATTAACATTAATGTTAGCGCGCAACCAAGCCATATCTTTTTCATAACCTACTTTGTTTGCAGAACCAGTTTTAAGCTCGAACCGTGCTGCAACTTCTTCTATTACCGGACGAACCTCAGGAGGTAACTTTTCCCAGAATCTTTTGTTAACTGTTAAAGCATGCCATGTGATAGAGCCAAAACCTATTTCGGTATAATATTCACCTACTTCCCAAAGACCAAAAGTTTTACCCCATGCGCTTGGGAACATAATGCCGCCTTCAGCAAGTCCGGTCTTAATTTTTTCATACCAACCAGGTAATCCATCAGTTACAGGAATTATACCAATACCTGCCTGTTTCATCCAGTTTAAGTTAAGACCTGCTCCAAGAATTTTACGTCCCTTAAGTTCAGAAAGATCTTTCCATGGAAAATTAGTTCCTAGGTTATATCCACCATCCCCTACCCGAGCGAGTAATTTTTGATTATATTTGTGGAATCTTTTTTCAAGACTTGGAAACTGTTTATAAACTGAATTTGCAATTGCTACGCTTTGAACAGGGTCCATAGTGCCAAAGGGTAACATAATTTGAAATGCATGCATTGGTAACTTAGATGCTTCAAAACAAAAGCAGAATCCACCAATATCAACTACACCATTTTGAACACCTTCAAACGTATCAAATACTTTAACAATAGATCCACTGTAACCTTCTATAAATTTTACTGTATGACCTGTTTTTGCTTTTACAGCTTTAACAACTTCGGGTTGAAAAAAATTTTTCATCAAGCCTGCATAAACCACTGTAGGTGGATGGCCAGACGCAATTCGGATGGTAATTTCTTTAGCCGAAGAACTGGATACAAAACCAAAAGTTCCAGCTATAATTAATCCAGCAACAATGGCTGTGGATTTCAAAGTCTTTAGTCTTAACATAATAAATCCCCCAATTCATTTAGTTTGATTTTATAAGTATATAATTAAAATCGTAAGCTTCTTTTTTAATTAAGCAAATTGTTTTTAACATATTAACTAACTTTAAAGCCCAAACCATCAATTTAAATACTCTATAGTTAATCAACTTTCATGTTTTATATGACATGTATCTTGAATTACTTAATCTTATCCTGCTATATTGTTCGATAATTAAACCTTCATAGAGAGCAAGAGTATGAAATCAAATTCTGTTACTATTAAAAACCAAGGTCCACCTTCAGTAATGAAATTATCAGAAGTAGATATTGCTGGTCCAAAAGAGGGTGAAGTACTCATTCGTCAATCTGTTATTGGCATAAACTATATGGATATATATCAACGATCAGGCTATTACCCAATGGATTTACCTAGTGGTATAGGCCTAGAAGCCAGCGGTATTATTGAAGCTGTTGGGGCTGGAGTTGATAATTTGACTCAAGGAGACAGGGTTGTTTATTCAGGTGGCCCTCCAGGATCATATGCAAATGTACGAAATGTATTGGCCTCTAGAGTTATTCGTATTCCTAATGGCATTGAAGATGAGCAAGCTGCAGCAATTTTTTTGAAGGGGACAACTGCTGAGTATTTGCTAGAGCGAGCTTACAAGGTTGAAACTGGACAAACTGTCTTATTTCATGCGGCTGCAGGTGGAGTTGGCCTAATTGCCGGGCAATGGGGTAAAGCAATTGGTGCTAGAATGATTGGTGTTGCAGGAGGACCAGAAAAATGCGCTCTTGCAAAAGAACATGGTTATGCAGAAGTAATTGATCGTAAAAACGAAAATGTTGTGACACGGGTTAAAGAATTGACTGGAGGCGTTGGGGTGCCAGTAGTTTATGATTCTATTGGCAAAGACACGTTTAAACAATCTTTAGAGTGCTTATCTCCTCGTGGATATTTTATATCTTTTGGAACCACTTCTGGTTCTGTGCCTCCTGTTGATGCGGCTATGCTTCAACATAAAGGTTCGCTTTATTTTACTCGACCGACTTTGGCTAATTATTGTGCTGCTCGAGATGATTTAGAATTATCTGCAGCTCGCTTGTTTAAAATGATTGCCAATGGATCTGTAAAAACAAAAATAGGACAACGCTTTGAATTATCAGATGTGGTAAGAGCTCATGTTGATCTGGAAGCAGGTAAAACCTTCGGTTCATCCATCTTGATACCTTAAACATAAACCTTAAATTCATTATTAAACATTTACGGGGTTACTGCACNCTTTTNCTAATNAACANTGNTCAATGGTNANNNGGTNNTCTGCCCATTGACCNTAGTCCATGGAGCATGGACCAGGGTTAGTAGTTGGGTTGGTGAAGTTGGTGAAGTGTTATTTTGTTTGAATTATTTTAATTCTATTTAATATCAACTGTATGAAATATTACTAATTTAGGANCGGGTAATTTTAATTTTTAAAGAGGAATAAATTGAATGAATTAGATAGTTGAATTTATTACCGAAGATGGAATAGTTGATATTCTTAAAATGAAAGTTATTGCTCGCTTAGGATACAACGATTATACTTTAGTAGAAAAACCTTTTAAATTAATGACTTTAAAGATAAAGGGAAAATGACCAAAAGTTGGAGAATTTAATGTGCGCTAAGTTTAAAAATATTAAGGCGTTAACCTTTGATACAGGCGGAACTGTGTTAGATTGGCATACAGGTTTCAAAAAAGCGTTTTCCTTAGTGGGTAAAAAATATAATTATAGCCAGGACTGGTCATTTTTAGCTAATGAACTAAGAAGAAGAAGCTTAAAAGCAATGCTTAATCTTGGGAAAAACAAAATACCAGAATATAACTTTGATGATGCACATGAATTTTCTTTAAAAGAAATTGTGAAAGAATATAATTTAGAAAAATTCAATGAAGAAGATATATTTAACATATCTTACAACACACCACATTCCTTTAAATGCTGGGAAGACTTTCCAAGCAATTTAATTGAATTTAAAAAACAATTTATTACTGTTTCTTTTACTATACTTAGTTATAAAATAATAATTGATAATGCCAAATATAATAATATTTCATGGGATGCAATTTTTTCTTGCGAGGGAATAGGTAAGTATAAGATATTGCCTGAAGCCTACTTATCAGTAGCTAAATATCTTCAACTTAATGTAAGCGAATGTATGATGGTTGCTTGTCATAATTTTGATCTTGATGCGGCTAAAAAAGTTGGATTTCAAACGGCTTTTGTAAAAAGAGTAGATGAATGGGGGGAAGAGGCCCCCCCTGATCCTAACCCAAATTCCAATCATGATATTATAGTTGAAAATTTTGATGAATTGAAAGATGTTTTGAAAAAATAATTATTTCAACAAACCTGATTTTTCAACAAGTGGCTTAATAACCTTTCCTTTTAAGTCTATCCCAACTCCACACTTACATCCAGGACAATCCAAACATGTCTCTAAACCAAAGTCAATTGCGCTATTAATTGAACACTTAACGTCATCTTTAGATGTTAATGGATCAAGTATAACAGTTTGTAATTTTAAAAGTGTAAAAGGGTTTCCCCACTTATATTCTTTTTCATAATTAGGTTTCAAATCATCACTATTTTTTTCATGCATGGGACATTTTTCTAAACATGCGTAACATTCTATACACGCAGTTAATTCGTGATATTCTTTAGGCGCTTCAACATTGAGATCATTTTTTGTAGTGTTTGTCTTTAATTTACCTCTCAATTGTCTTGATATATTATCTCTCTTTACCACTAAATCAGATAACACTGGCAACGTATTCATAGCCTTCAGAACATCACCATTCCTTACAACGGATCTACAAGCAATCCTAGGCAAATTATTTATGTCTATAGTACAAACACCACAATTCCTTGCTCTGCATCCATAACGGAATGCAAGATTTGGAAGAATTGTATCTTGAGCCTGTAAAAGAACATCCAATGCCATTGTTTTTTCATTAATAGAAGATTTTCTATATTGGAATTCTACAACCTTATCTTTACCATCTTTATGTGTAACTATTTTAATATCTAAAATATCTTTTGAATTTTGTTTCATAAGGTTGTTTTCTCTCCTATTGCTGCTTCTGGACTTCCAGGATAAATAGAAGACATTTCATCATTGTTTTCCATAATATTTTTATATTTTTTTTCAAGAATTTTATCTTTAATTGACATAGGTAAAAAACGAATAGTTTTAGCTTCTAATAATCTTTTAATTTCCTCTACTTTATAAAAAAGCATTCTTTTTAATGGTGTTCGGTTTCTATATACTCTTTTTACATTAAAAGATTTGTCATTGTTAATATTGACCACAGTAGAGTAGGGTTTTGAAAACATTGAAATATTTTTACAATCAATTCTAACATGTCCTCCAATGCTTCCATTTCTTTCTTCTGCTGCAAAAAGCATTATTTCTGCTGTATCAATCATATTCTTCACTTCTATATATTCTATAAATGACTGGTTCCAAATTAAAGTATCTTCAATTCGTATATTTTTAATTTTCTTTTTCCAAAGTTCTATAAGTTTTCTCATTTTATTTAATCTTTTTTTATCTCTTATTGGGCCTAAATTTTTCCAACATGCTTTTTGGATGTCTTTTTTAATAGAAGATGACGAATATTTACCTTTTGTTACCAAAATATTATCTATTTCAGAAATTTTTTTTAAAAACTTGTCATTACTTTGAAGTTTTAATGGATTGTAAATTGAATTTTTAGCTGCAGCTTCCCCAGATCTTAATCCAAACACGGCTCCTTCAGTAAGTGAAGTTGAACCTAATCTATTTGCTCCAAATAAACCTCCCATTGATTGACCAGCCGCAAAAAGCCCTGAAACTCCTAAGTCAACTTTTCCATAAAGCTCTCCTGCTACAGATGCACCAAATTCATTAACTCTTAAACCTCCCATCATATAATGCGCTCCTGGCCTAACTTCCCAAAGTTCATCACATTGAGAGGCAGGTTTACTTAGGGCTTGTCTTACATTATTGTATGCCGAAGGAAGACTGGTTTTAAGATATTCCATAAAATAAGGTCCAGATTTTGGAGCTCTTTTATTAGCACTCATATCTAAGAAAGCACCACCATTAATTGTTCCATTACCTTTTTCTACAGATTTCATGATTGCTTCAGAACATTGAGCTCGAGTTCTTAAAAAAACACTATCTAGAATTATGTTTTTGTTTTTATCTCTTAACACACCTAGAAAACTTGCTGTTACTGGTTCACCCGCCAATAATCCCTCATATGATGGTGGAGAAGTTAGGCAAAAAGGTAAAAATTGAATTTGTTCCATATCAACCAAATCTGCACCAGCTCTTACAGCAAGAGCATAACTATCACCTGTATTTCCTCTTAAAGTATCTGTTTTAGGAAAATATATTGTTGATAACCCACCTGCAGCAATAATTACAGACGGACAATGAATAGCTAGAATTATTCCTTTTTGAGCATCATAAGCAACTGCACCAATAACAGTTTTCTTATCAACTATAATATCAATTATCCAACAATCTTCTTTGTAGTTTATTTCACCTTTGCTTACAATTGCATTCCAATTAGCATGGGCAAAAGCAATTCCACTATTATTATGCCCAACTGTTCTCCTTCTTGTATGGCCTCCTAGAGGTAAAGGGAGGGGTTTTGGAGTTTGTGATTTTAAAGAAATTGTAGGTCTAAGACCATTTTCTCTATATTTATCATAAGCTAGCTTACTATCTTGAGAAAATGCATTAGTTAAACTTTCAATTGATAGATCGGCACCTGCCATCTTTATGTTTTCTGATAAGGTTTCAACACTATCATCATTGGAGCCTGACTCTCTTACAGTGGCCAAACCTTCAGAAATTTTTGTATCTGATACTCCTAACGGATCTTTTGAAACAACTAATACAGATGCACCTTTATTAGACGCGGCATGTGCTGCATGTGAACCAGCACCTCCGGATCCAATTACTAAAACATCATATTTTTTCCATTCCACATTCATGATAAATAAATACTATTTAATATGTTAAATATATACCAGTTAAAAGTTAATTAAAGTTTGTAAAAGAAGACATTTAAGAAGCAGTAATTACAAGTTTCATGAATTTTGCTGAAAAAAAATCTGAAAAATGGGAAGATTTTGTTGATTGGAGTTACCACGAGTTTATAGGAAAAAAATTTCCTCGTGTAATTAATTAAATACAACAAAAGACACCCCCCCAGGGTCATTGGTTCATTGACCATTATCATTGAAAGCTTATTTGATTTTACTTATCATAAATAATCAAGTTAGAGGGTTATGATTAAAATATTGTTAATTTTAGGAGGTAATTATGAATTGGTTTA
>NHCX01000037.1 GCA_002168015.1 Verrucomicrobia bacterium TMED44 | reverse complement strand
CGTTGAAAAAAGATATTTTCCTGACGATCCAAGTGTTGATCCGCATGCAAGACATTACCACCATGTTCGTGGATCCAACCCGCCACTTTTGCCACTATGCCTGGCTGGTCGGGGCCGTGTAGAAGTGCGATAACGGAGCGTTCCATTTGAAAGCTTTACTCCGACTTGGCGTAATCCTGAAGGGATTTGACTGAGAACTTACGGTCTTTTAATGACCGGATTCCCTCGAGGGCGGCATAGGCAGAACCAAGTGTGGTGATAACCGGGACGCTATGGGAAACCGCTTCCTGACGGATACCATTCTCATCACGGCGGGGGATCAATCCAAGGGGTGTATTGATGACCAATTGAACTTTTCCATTTTTAATAAGATCCGCAACATTGGGGCGACCCTCACTGATCCGAAGAGTACTCTCGGCTTTGATTCCGTTTTCATTAAGAAACTTGGCGGTGCCCTCGGTGGAGGTGAAGGAAAAGCCCAATTCCGACAAGCCTTTGGCAATTTCAAGGGCTTTCGGTTTGTCCGAATCCTTCACGCTGAGGAAGACATTACCTTCCATCGGAAGGGATGGCTTGGCTGCCATTTGTGTCTTAGCGAAGGCCATACCGAAATCCTTATCCTGCCCCATGACTTCTCCGGTGCTCCGCATCTCCGGGGTCAGCACGATCGAGGAGCCGGGAAATTTGTTAAAGGGAAAGACTGATTCTTTAATCGCCCAACGGTTGGGTAAGATTTCCTCAGTATAGCCAAGGTCTTTTAACTTTTCACCTGCCATGACCCGGGCACCCAGTTTTGCTAAAGGGACTCCAATCGCTTTGCTGACGAAGGGAACCGTTCGTGATGCCCGTGGATTGACTTCGATCAAAAACAACTCTCCGTCCTTAATGGCATATTGCACATTCATTAAGCCAATCACTTTTAAGGCTTTGGCCAGTGCATAAGTCGCCTGCCTCACTTCCTCCATCATTTCTTCACTCAAATCATGAGGAGGTAGAACCATGGCTGCATCCCCACTGTGCACCCCGGCGAATTCAATGTGTTGTAGCATACCCCCCACCACGGAAGTCTCTCCATCGGATATACAATCCACATCCAACTCAATTGCTTCCTCTAAAAACTTATCCAATAGAACCGGTTTACCAGGAGCTACCGCAAAGGCCTCTTTGACCACTCCACTTAATTCTTCCTCGTCATACACGATAAACATTCCTCGTCCACCTAAAACAAAGGAGGGACGAAGTAAGATGGGGTAGCCCAAACGCTTGGCTTTTTCTGCCGCGTCCTCCGGTTTCATCGCAATGTCATTGGATGGTTGCTTCAATCCAAGCTGCTCAAGAATCCCTTTAAATTTTTCACGGTCCTCGGCGAGGTCGATGCTCTCAGGAGAAGTTCCAATTACATTGACACCTGCTTTTTGGAGACCGGCTGCCAAGTTGAGCGGAGTCTGACCACCGTATTGTACAATGGCCCCGTCACATTTTTCCTGGTGATAAATCTCCAGCACATCTTCGAGGGTGAGGGGTTCGAAGTAGAGACGGTCTGAAACATCGTAATCAGTGGATACCGTTTCCGGATTGGAATTGACCATAACAGTCTCGAGTCCAGCTTCTCTCAAGGCAAAGGATGCGTGAACACAGCAATAGTCAAATTCTATCCCCTGCCCGATCCGATTGGGGCCTCCGCCAAGAATCATAATTTTCTTTTTCCCGGAGGACTGCATTTCATTTTCATCCCCGTAGGAAGAATAGTAATAGGGAGTATATGCCTCGAATTCGGCTGCACAGGTATCTACCAAGCGAAAAGTGGTGGAGATTCCCATCTCTTCGCGTTTTGCACGAACCTCTCCAGGCTCACATGCCCACAAATCAGCCAATTGGCGGTCAGAAAAGCCAGCTTCCTTGGACTGGCGGAAAGATTCATAATCCACCGAATTTAAATCAGACGCAGCGATCTCTTTGCCTATCAGGAAAATCTGCTCGAGTTGTTTAACGAACCAGGGATCGATCCCGGATTGTGCGGAAATCTGCTGGGAGGTGAATCCCTCCTCAAAGGCTTTATAGAGGTATTGAGGGCGCTCGGCGGATGGTCTTTTCACCCCGGCACGAATGGCGGATTTGTCCAATTCCTGATCCGCCAGTTTTCCGGCTTCAAATCCTTTCAGTCCAATCTCGAGCGAGCGCATTGCCTTTTGAAAAGATTCCTTAAAGGTGCGACCGATCGCCATGGCCTCCCCCACTGATTTCATCGCCGATGTCAGAGTAGAATCTGTGCCCGGAAATTTTTCAAATGTAAAACGGGGCACTTTGGTAACCACATAATCAATCGATGGCTCAAAGCAGGCAGGTGTCTCCTTGGTTACATCATTCTGAAGTTCATCCAGAGAATAACCCACCGCAAGTTTCGCTGCAAACTTGGCAATAGGAAAACCGGTAGCCTTAGAGGCAAGTGCTGAACTTCTTGAAACCCGGGGGTTCATTTCGATCACCACCATCCGTCCATCTTCCGGATTGGTCGAAAATTGAATATTACTACCCCCCGTCTCCACCCCGATTTCACGGATACAGGCAAAGGAAGCGTCGCGCATCAGTTGATATTCTTTATCCGATAGCGTCATAGCTGGAGCGACGGTAATAGAATCTCCGGTGTGCACGCCCATGGGATCAAAATTTTCTATCGAACAGATCACTACGCATTGATCTTTATAATCACGCATGACCTCCATCTCATATTCCTTCCAACCGAGTAGGCATTCCTCCATTAACACCTGGCTTATCGGAGATGCCTCGAGACCCTGCCTCATCATCTGGTCAAATTCCTCACGATTGTAAGCAATTCCCCCCCCGGTTCCCCCCAGGGTATAAGCCGGACGAAGAATAAGTGGAAAATCTCCTAATTCTTCGAGGTGAGATTGGGCTTCCTCCAAAGAATTGACTGAAAAAGAGCGGGCAACATCCAAACCTATATCCAGCATGGCCTGCTTAAAAAGTTCACGGTCTTCCCCTTTTTTTATCGCAGCGGGCTTAGCTCCAATCATCTCGACGCCATGGGCTTCTAAAATACCCTTCTCAAAAAGCTCAAGAGATAGATTTAAGCCGGTTTGACCGCCCAAGGTCGGGAGTAAAGCATCCGGTTTTTCTTTTTCTATAATCTTGGTAACACTTTCAACTGTCAAAGGCTCCACATAAGTAGCATCGGCAAACTCTGGATCCGTCATGATGGTCGCAGGGTTACTATTTACCAAAGAAACCCGGTAACCTTCCTCCCGTAATGCTTTGCAAGCTTGGGCCCCACTGTAGTCAAACTCGCAAGCCTGTCCAATGATTATGGGGCCTGAACCGATGATAAGGATGTGCTCGATGTCTTGTCTTCTGGGCATTTGAGTGGGTTACTTATTTTTATTCAAAAAAAAGGCTCCCTTGGGAGCCTTTTGGAAATTAATTTTTTTATTCAAAATTTGGGCGTATGAGTCAGGAACTTGCTTTGTCCACACAGTTGCCGCAACAAAAAGCAACCACGATTTTCTTTTTGGCAGGTTTCTTTGAAACTGGACATTCTTTGTTCCCTGCCTTGACTTTTTTCACCAGTCCTTTGAGATCTGAAGTTACTTTCTTTGCACACTTAGAACAACAGACATTAAAGGTGGCAACTTGATCGGATTTTACTGCCTTACCAGAAAATGGACACTTGTCGTTGACTGGAGAGATTTTTTTGGCCGCGGTAAAAAAGAAAGCTACTGCGAGAATTCCAATAAGACTGAGAAAAGTTTTGAATGTAAATTTCATGATGTCATCTTCTAAGTCAGTGAAGTAAGAATCTCAAGCAATAAACATTCACATTTTCAAGCGATTGGGGGTAAGTCTCCGCCGCCCACGACTGTGGCGAGAGCTGACTTAATTTTTTCACTACCAGAAACCAATTCAATAGTTCTTCCAATGGTCAGATGATTGCGCAGAGTCTCCAAAATAGCGGAGGCCAAGTCTTCGCGAGGCAAAAATCCATGGTGGGGAAGTTTTTCTGATGCCTGGATTCGACCAGTCCCTTTTTCATCAATCAAAGTACCGGGAGCTAAAATTGTGTAGTCTAGTGGGGATGATCGCAATCTCGCATCCGCCACCCCCTTGGCCCTCAGGTAATGTTGAATACGGTCTGACTCACTGTTGGGATCCGCCCCAATCGCACTGATCATCAAAAAACGACGAACGCTCTGCTTTTCGCAATCCATCATTAGTTGAATGGCGGCATTCTGATCAACATCCGTGGTTTTGTCCGGCCCGGTTTTGGCCCCCGATCCAGCGGCAAAGATCACCGCGTCCAAACCCGGAAGAAATTGAGCGACCCCCTCCTCCAAGTCTCCGGTAACCGCCGGTACGCCAATACCGGTAAATTTTATTTGTTGCCGGGCATCTCGAATCAGGGCGACGGGTGAAAAATCATGAGCGGCCCATAATTTCCCACAAAGTTGGGTTCCCACTTTTCCATTTGCACCTACGATAAGTACTTTCATTAAATCTTAATAAACTAAGTACGCAGCTATTGGCAAGGATCGCCTTCCTGTGCGAATTTGTTCGTCCATTTAAGCATATTTTTATATGAGTTTCCTTTTTATCTTGTATGACTGTCCGCACCCGAATTGCACCCTCTCCCACCGGAGCCCCCCATGTAGGTACCGCTTACATGGCATTGTTTAATCTCGCTTTTGCCCGCAAGCATCAAGGACAGATGATTCTACGAATCGAGGACACCGATCAAAGCCGTTCAACCAAGGAATCGGAAGATGCGATTCTTTCTTCCTTGAAATGGTTGGGGCTTGATTGGGATGAGGGACCTGACTGTGGTGGCGAGTTTGGGCCATATCGGCAAAGCGAGAGACTTGAAATTTACAAGGAGGCCATACAAAAGCTGGTCGATGCGGGATATGCGTATCCCTGTTTCTGCACAGCTGAACGATTGAATGAAGTACGCAAAAAACAAATAGAAAATAAACAGACTCCCCGCTACGACGGGCATTGCCTCAATCTAAGCAAAGAAGAAATCGAACAAAAAATGCAGGCGGGAGAACCCTTTGTCTACCGATTGAAAATTCCTACTGAAGGATCCTGTGTGTTTGAGGATGAGTTGCGAGGAGAAGTCTCGATCGACTGGAGCCAGATCGACCATCAAATCATTCAGAAAACCGATGGGTTCCCCACTTACCACTTGGCCAGTATTGTCGATGATCACCACATGAAGATTACCCATGTGATTCGCGGCGAGGAATGGATCAACAGCACTCCGAAGCATATTTTATTGTACGAAGGTTTGGGTTGGGCACCGCCCAGCTTTGCTCATCTGCCCCTCCTGCGTAATCCGGATAAATCAAAACTTTCCAAACGAAAAAACCCTACAAGCATTGATTATTATAAGGACGCGGGGTTTATCCCCGAAGCGGTGGTCAATTATCTGGGCATGATGGGCTACACCTTGCCCGATCAGAGAGAAATATTTGATTTGGAGGAAATGAGTGAAAGTTTCGACATCAAAAGGATGAGTCTGGGAGGGCCCATTTTTGATATTGCTAAGTTGAAGTGGTTAAACGGCAGATATCTTCGTGAGAAACTTGAACCAAAAGATGTTTTAAACCGTCTGATTAAATGGAAGGCCAACCCTGAATTTCTCGGAAAAATTTTACCCCTAGCCTTGCAAAGATTAGAAACCCTGTCTGATTTTTTCCCACTAGCCCAGTTTCTTCTTGATGATATCCCCAATTACACGACCGATCAACTGGTTGGAAAACAGGAGGCTTTGGAGGTCGCAAAACTGCTGAAAATTGCTGAATGGGAAATGGAAAAGATGCTGAATTGGGACAGGAATTATCTCTCCCAGCTTTTTCAAAAAATTGCCGAGGTCGAAGAATTAAAGCTCAAGCAGGTACTCCCTGCCTTTTTTGTGGCATTCAGCGGAAATTCAATTTCCTTACCTTTATTTGACAGCCTGGCTCTCCTCGGTCCGGACCTTGCAAGGACTCGCTTGCGAACAGCTTTGGAAAAACTATCAGCGGCAGGTTCTGGACTTAGTAAAAAAGGACTCAAAAAACTGGAAAAGGAGTATATGCAAAAATACGGAAACCGGATTGACTGATTTAGATACATATATGGAAGAAAAAAATTTAGATTTTATCCGCACGATCATATCGGAGGATGTCGCCAGCCAAAAAAATGAGGGACGGGTACATACCCGTTTCCCACCTGAACCAAATGGATACTTGCACCTCGGACATGCCAAGAGCATTTGCCTGAATTTCGGCATCGCCAATGAATTTAATGGCTTATGCAACCTCAGGTTGGATGATACCAATCCGTCGGCGGAAAAAGTTGAGTATGCCCGAGCTATTCAAGAGGATGTCAAGTGGTTGGGCTTCGACTGGGATGACCGGCTCTTTCATGCATCCGATTATTTCCAACAACTCTATGAATGGGCGGTTCAATTAATCAATGAGGGCAAAGCCTATGTCTGCGAGCTTAGCTTCGAAGAAATGCGAAAGCACCGGGGCACGCTGACGGAGCCCGGGAAAAACAGCCCGTACCGGGAAAGAGAAAGATCTGAAAGCCTCGACCTTTTCGAGCGGATGAAAGCGGGTGAATTCGAGGAAGGTTCCAAAACCTTGCGGGTGAAGATTGATATGCATTCCCCCAATCTCAATATGCGGGACCCGGTCATTTATCGTATTCTTCATCAAGAGCACCCAGAAACTGGAGATAAGTGGAAAATTTATCCATCTTACGATTTTGCCCATGGACAATCTGACTCCTTGGAGGGAATCACCCACTCCTTATGCACCCTGGAATTTGAACATCATCGTCCCCTGTATGATTGGTTCTGCCAAAACTTACAAATCCACCACCCCCAGCAAATCGAATTTGCCCGGCTTAACCTAAATTACACCATCATGAGCAAGCGGAAGATGCTCCGTTTGGTGGAGGAAAAACATGTGGATGGGTGGGATGATCCGCGCATGCCTACCCTTAGCGGCATGCGTAGGCGGGGATACACCGCCTCGGCCATCCGCTCCTTTTGTGAAAAAGTTGGCCTCGCCAAACGCGAGAATGTAATCGAGATGGAATTACTGGAATTCTGCCTGCGTGAAGATTTGAACAAGAAAGCACATCGACGGCTCGGAGTGCTTGAACCTCTAAAACTAACTATCTCAAACTATCCGGATGACCAAGTCGAAGAACTGGATGCTGTCAACAACCCTGAGGATCCAAGTGCTGGAACCCGGAAAATAACATTCTCCAAACATCTATTTATAGACCGTAACGATTTCATGGAAGATCCACCCAAGAAATTTTTCCGTATGGCGGTAGGGAAAGAAGTACGACTGAAGTATGCGTATTATGTAACCTGTAAAGAAGTAGTTAAAGGCGAAGACGGTAAGATCATGGAACTTATTTGCGAATATGATCCGCAAAGTCGCGGTGGGGGAACTCCGGATGAGAGAAAAGTCAAGGGCACGATTCAATGGGTTGATTCAACAACTGCCATCAATCCGGAAATCCGACTCTACGACCGGTTGTTTAAGGCACCCAATCCGGATGATGTGGAGGAAGGAAAAGATTTTCTAAGTAATTTAAACCCTGACTCCCTCACATCCTTATCAAGTGCTTTGGTCGAGAAAAGCATTACCGACCTCAAGGCGGCGGAACCTTTTCAGTTGGAAAGGATTGGATATTTCACTGTCGATTCCAAATCAAAAAGTCCAGACAGTCTCGTGCTTAACCGAACTGTCGCGATGAGGGACAGTTGGGCTAAAAAGCATTTAAAATAACTACCAGTAAACGATGATAAGAATCCGTATTCATGCTTGCCATCAGTAAATCTTTTGAGATCATAGGAAAGTTTGTTACCCCAAAAGTATCAATCAATCAGCCCAAATAAAATATGAGTAATCAAGATTCTGAACCAGATATGAAATTATTCTGGGGGTGTTTTATCGCCCTCATTACAACTGCTTTCGCTTTTATAACGAGAGCATTCCTGGTAAATGCTGAACCTTTTTGGCCAAGTACTTTCGGCTTGGACCAAGTACAGGGACAAGAACTATTTGGTGCGGGCATTTGGCCATTCGCAATTAGTATCATCGTCTTCAGTTTAATCATCGACCAAATTGGCTATCGGGCAGCAATGATTTTTAGCTTTGTTTGCTATGCCCTCTACGCTCTTCTGGCTTTTCAAGCTTATGGAGTGGTTACCGCTGAAGGTTTGGAAGGAGATGCACTCAAGACAGCTCAAGGGAAAGCTTATGAACTTCTCTACTGGGGATCTGTTATTCTTGGCCTTGGTAATGGAACCGTAGAAGCCTTTATTAATCCTGTGGTTGCCACCATGTTTAAAAANGACAAAACAAAATGGCTCAACATCCTACATGCTGGATGGCCCGGTGGTTTAGTGATTGGCGGCATACTAACTATCCTTTTGGGTGCCCAAGCTGCAGAGGATTGGAGAATTCTGATTTATCTTATTGCTATTCCGGCAGTGGTCTACCTAGTCATGCTTTTCAAGGCAAAGTTCCCCGTCAATGAGCGGGTTGAATCCGGAACATCCTACAAAGAAATGCTTGCTGAATTTGGTGCAATCGGGGCACTTATCGCAGGCTACCTCATCTTCCGTCAACTCGGTATGGTTTTTGGATGGGATGACAATATCGTTTATGGGCTGACAGCTGTAGCAACCGTTGGATATGGTCTCTATTGCAAATCTCTTGGCCGGCCTATTTTAATTTTCATGTGTATCATCATGATTCCTCTTGCCACGACTGAATTAGGTACGGACGGTGCCATTTCTGGATTAATGGAAGAACCTATGAAGGAAGCTGGCTACAACGGCCTTTGGGTGCTCATCTACACTTCTGCCATTATGATGGTTCTAAGATTTTGGTTTGCAGGTCCAATTGTTGAAAAGCTTGGACCACTTGGTTTACTCGCTACCTCAGCAATTCTTGCGATTGCTGGACTCTACATGTTGAGCACGGCTTCCGGTCTGACTTCGATTTTCATTTTCGCCACTTTGTATGGCTTTGGAAAAACTTTTTTCTGGCCAACAACCTTGGGAGTGGTTTCNGAACAATGNCCCAAAGGAGGTGCTCTNACTCTTAATGCGATAGCCGGAATTGGTATGCTTGCAGTGGGAATTTTAGGCGGGCCGGTCATTGGCAAAATGACTGAAGACTCGATTAAAGTTTCTGTCGAAGAAGCAACTTCCGCGGCTACCTACGAAAAGATTTCCAATGACAGTACCTATTTCTTAGGTGATTACACCGCCGTCGAATCAGCCAAGGTAGGAGAATTACCTGAAGAAAAGCAGGAAGCAGTTAAAGAAAGTATTCAAAAAGGAAAGCAAGGCTCACTCGCGAGTGTTGCGATCTTTCCAGTCTTTATGCTCGTCTGTTATTTTGTGCTGATTTTCTACTTTAGATCAAAAGGCGGATATAAACCCGTCGAGATTTAAATACAGATTTAAATTCTCTTTACAATAAAAGCCATATCCATTGGGATATGGCTTTTTTGTGGAATCTTCACTCCCACGGATTATTTAAATCACAAACCCTGAAACAAAAAATAATATAATTATGGCTAAGAAAAAACCATTGCGCATTGGATTAATCGGTTACGGCTTTATGGGCCGCACCCACTCGAACGCCTTCCGTAAAGTTCCTAACTTCTTTCCGGAACTAAAATACGAACCCCAATTGGCTGCGGTTTGTGCCCGAAATAAAGACCGAGCTGAAAGCTTCGCAGAGCAGTGGGGCTATGAGTCTGTGGAAACAGATTGGAAAAAACTGATTGCTCGTGACGATATTGATGTAATCGATATTGCCGCACCCAATAATGTACACCATGACATTGCCATTGCTGCCGCCAAAGCGGGTAAAGCAATCCTCTGTGAAAAACCTCTCGCCTTGAATTGCAAGGAAGGGGAAGCCATGGTTCGCGAAGTGGAAAAAGCTGGAGTAGCCAACATGGTTTGGTACAACTATCGCCGAGTTCCTGCAGTCACCCTAGCCAAGGAGATGATTGATGAAGGCCGTTTAGGTAAAATTTACCACTATCGTGCCAATTTTCTCCAAGACTGGACGATCAATACTGATCTACCACAGGGTGGAGAAGGTCTATGGAGACTGGATGCAAAGGTTGCAGGAAGCGGAGTAACCGGAGACTTGCTTGCTCATTGTATTGACACGGCGATCTGGTTAAATGGCCCGATTGTGGAAGTAAGTGCGATGACCGAAACTTTCGTGAAAGAAAGGGTCCACACCAAGACTGGAAAGAAAGCAAAGGTAACCATTGATGATGCCTGCGCATTCCTAGCAAAATTCGCCAACGGATCGCTCGCTATTTTTGAATCCACCAGGTATGCCCGTGGTCATAAAGCTTTATACACTCTNGAAATCAATGGAGCAGACGGTTCTCTAGCCTGGGACTTACACGATCTGCATAGGCTTGAATACTACGACTATGACAAGGAAGACCCCAAGACCCGAGGCTGGAGATCGATTCATGTCTCTGACAATGGAGGGGAGCACCCCTACATGGACAAATGGTGGGTCCCAGGTCTGAATATTGGATACGAGCACAGTTTCATCAATCAATTTGCTGATTTTGTTGCTGGCTACGGATCCCGTAAAAAGAGACCTCTTCGTCCAGATTTCCGTGATGCATTGGAAACCCAATACATTTGCGAAGCAGTTCTTGATTCTGGAAAGTCAGGAAGATGGAAAAAAGTGGGTAAAATCAAAGCCTAATTCTTTTTTTGTATAGATATTTCAAAAAAGGAGCCGAAATTTCGGCTCCTTTTTTTTGTCTAAACTTGCATGGTTTTAGCTTGCCGAATCCCTGCCTGAAAGAAAGATTCATAAAATGAAAAATTACATCTTTATTTTTAGTCTTCTATCATTATTACACTCTTTTCTGCTGGCAGGTGATTGGCCTGGTTGGCGGGGAGAAAACCGGGATGACCTATCTGCAGAAAAAGGACTACTTAAAAGTTGGCCCAGCGANGGTCCAAGAAAATTATGGATGACAGATGATGCAGGTCTTGGCTACGCAGGCTTCTCCATTTCGAACGGGGCTCTTTACACCATGGGAGCATTTGGTGGAACCGAAAAACTGATTGCTTACCGAGCAATGTCCAAAGCATCGAATAATAAGAAAGTCTGGGAACTCGAAGTGGGGCAACTTCTGACAAATGGATGGGGGGACGGTCCACGCACCACGCCCACCGTTGCTGGTGGTAAAGTCTACGCCTTGGGTGGAAAAGGAAATTTAGTTTGTGCAGATGCAAGAAGCGGGAAATTGATTTGGAATATCCACATGGTCGATGACTTGGGGGGTAAAGTACCGGGTTGGGGCTACACTGAATCAGTCCTTGTGGACCAGGGGCGTGTTATTTGCACTCCGGGTGGCAAGGGAGGTGCCTTGACTGCGTTGGATGCAAATACGGGTAAAATTCTCTGGCGTTCCAAAGAATTTACTGATTCTGCCCAATATTCATCCCCCATCGTCATTTCTCATGACGGGAAACGTCAATATGTACAACTCGTTATGAAAAAACTAGTTGGGGTGGATGCGAAATCCGGTGGTCTCCTCTGGTCTTCTGACTGGCCAGGGAAAGTGGCAGTAATTCCCACACCGGTTTATGCAGATGGACATGTCTATGTTNCATCGGGATATGGCATTGGTTGTAAACTGGTCAAACTGACATCTAGAGGTGCCGAAGATGTCTATGATAATAAGATCATGAAAAACCACCATGGGGGCGTAATCAAATTTGGAGACCATTTGTATGGATATTCAGATGGGTACGGATGGGTATGTCAGGATTTTAAAAGTGGAGATTTGATGTGGAATGAGAAAAAAGCACTTGGAAAAGGAGCGATTGCTTATGCAGATGGACATTTCTACTGTTTGGGAGAAGGGGACGGACGTGTTGTCTTGATTGAAGCTTCACCCAAAGGATGGAAACCCAAGGGTGAATTTACTATTACGCCTCAAACCAAACAGAGGAATCCCAAAGGGAAAGTTTGGACACACCCGGTCATTTCAAATGGTAAAATGTATCTCCGTGATCAGGAGCTTTTATTTTGTTATGACATAAGCGGTTGAGGCCGAATTACTTAATTACTCTAATCCAAGGACTTTTTTGCCTTCTTCAGAAATCATGCGNGGGTTCCACGCGGGTTCCCAAACGATATCCACTTGAGCGGAGTCCACACTGGCAAGTTTTTCGATCCGAGTCTTCGCATCCTCAGCTATCACTGGACCCATTCCACAGCCTTGGGCGGTAAGAGTCATTTGTACAAAAACCTTTTTGACCGAATCTTGATCTTCGATTCTCAGGTCATAAATTAATCCGAGATCCACAATNTTTACAGGAATTTCCGGATCGTAACATCCCCGTAATGCCTCCCAAACCTGCTCTTCATTAAATGGTCCATCTGGTTTTTGGGGCTCTTCTGAATTTAATACTTCATTCTTAATTTCATCACCGAGAGCGGAGAGTTGATCCTCCCCTACCCTGTACATTCCATTGGCATCACGAAGGGTGATTGAATTCCCAAGTGATTGGGCGATCGTGTAAGTGGCTCCCTCGGCGAGAGTAACTTGATCTCCCGCGGGAATAATGGTGGCTAGGCAGTTTGACTGCAGAATAATATCTTTGTTCATAAATTAATTCCCCAAGGCTTGAAACCAAGCTGTGAACGGTACCATGGAAGGATTCCGTATAAACCGAAAGGATCAGTAAGTAAATTCCGAAAAGCTTGAGCCTCTGTAAGTCTATTCACCAGAGGATTCTGAATCTTTGAGGGAAATGGCTTAGGGGGAGCAGACCGAATATCGAGAAGTTCTGCGAGTGCATCTGCAGGTGTTTCAATTTTTGGAAATTCTTCAATTTTATAGTCTCTACCTAAATTGGCCAAATGGACGGCTTCTTCTAAAGCTTGGGAAAGTCCTCCTAATTCATCAACCAGTCCGAGCTCATAGGCATCCCGTCCCAACCAAACTCTGCCTTCTGCGAGTTCTTCCACTTTGACTTTTTCGAGATTCCGACTGCCACTTACCAGATTGAGAAAGCGATCATAAGTTTGATCAACATACTCCTGAATGACCCCAATTTCTTCCTCACTTTTAGGCCTCGACAAAGAAAATATATCGGAAGAGCGATTCGTTTTAACCGTGTCCCAATTTAGACCATAATCTGCTCCCAGTGATTCTATATTTGGAAGTATGCCAAAAACACCAATAGAACCCGTAATCGTTTGCGGACCGGCAAAAATTTTATCACTCGCAGTGGCAATCCAATAGCCCCCGGACGCCGCAACGGGTCCCATGGAAACCACAACTGGAAGACCGGCGTCTCTTGCACGCTCAAGTTCAAAAAGAATAGCTTCAGACCCTGAAACACTTCCACCAGGAGAATTTATCCGTAAAACTATCGCCTTATACTCATCGGTATTCTTACGGATTCCACGAATTCTACGTGAAATCTCATCACCTCCCACGGATTGTCCGTCATCACCCCACCCGTCTGTAATTGCCCCTTCAACATAAACGAGGGCAATCTTTTGATCTTCCCCATCGTCATCGAGTGGACTAGGTCGTAGCCTTTCTACATAATCACCAAATTCAACCTGAGCGAAAGTATTACCTTCCTCATCTTTAGATCCTAGTTCAATCAAACGCTCAATGACTCCTCCAAAATCATCCACGCGATCCACAAGTCCTTGCGTAGCCGCATCATTTGGCTTCCATAAAAACTTTCTTGCAAAAGTGCTATTTAAATCCGGCCAACTTATTGATCTAGCATCCCCGACAGTCTTCAAATAATGCACCCATCTTTGGTCGAGAAGATCCTGGATTTGGGCACGATTATCTGAGCTAAATCGATTATTTGTAAATGGTTCAACTGCTCCTTTATATCTCCCCGTCCTAACAATTTGAATACCCACCCCATATTTTTTAAAAGCATCCCCAAAGAAAAGCTGCTCGCTCGCCAACCCCTGTAAGAGCATTGTGCCTGCAGGGTCCATGATTAACTCGTCACATTGAGCATAGACTAGGTAGTCAAGTTGCTGAGGACTGTGTACATACCCCACAATTTTTTTCCCACTTTGCTTGAAGCTCTGCAGTGCACGAATAAATTCTAGGATGGTCTCATAACCACAGCCATATCCGGATGGAGAAAAACCACCAGTAATAAAGATTCCTTTTAAATTCTTGTCTTTGGCCGCAATAGCTAAAGCATCGACAACTTCTCTCAAGTGGTACGAGGGAATTGACCTCTCTTCGGATAAAGCCTCCCGAGCCACATCCTCAAAACTTACCTCAGCGGGTCGGTCAGTTAGATTCATCGTAAGATTCAAAACCAAAAAACTATCCTTCTTGATCCCCTCACGAGTGGGGCTCAGTAACGAGCCGGCAAAGAAGGAAAAAATAAATACCGATAAAATTGCAAAAAGGACCGCCGACACAAATAAAATACCCATTCGCCTAAAGACATCTTTAAAAAAAGCTTTCATCAGGATGTAAAAAACAGACCTTTTGCCTGAAGGTCGAAGAAAATCTTTGCCACAAGTAAAAAACCCTACAAGTTAGGCTCTAATGAGCACAGAACAGTTGGCAGTTGAAAGAAAAGCACTTCGAATCAATCTAGATTCATTAAAGTATGGTACATTTGCTGAGATCGGAGCCGGACAAGAGGTGGCCAGGCACTTTTTTCAAGCCGGAGGTGCAGCCGGGACTGTGGCAAAGACAATGTCAGCTTATGACATGAAATTTAGCGACAAGATTTATGGGGAAGCCGACCGCTATGTTTCGAGAAAACGCTTAGTCCAAATGATGGAGCATGAATTCAGACTCCTTCAAGACAGACTTTCAGGAGATCGCGGGAAAGAAAGTCAATTTTTTGCATTCTCTAATACAGTATCCGCTTTGAATTTCCACAAGACTAACGAGTGCCATGGTTGGATGGGCATCAGATTCCAACTCGAACCCCTTGGCGAAATGCATGATATCATTCTTCATGTAAGAATGCTGGATCGTGAAAACCGTCTCCAACAAGAAGCGATTGGGGTGCTAGGAGTCAATTTAGTCTATGGAGCCTTTCATCACCATGAAAATCCCGATGAATTTATTCAAAGCCTAGCCGATGGAATCAGTACCGATCGTGTTGAACTTGACATGATCGAATTTAACGGTCCTCACTTTGAAAAATTTGATAACCGTATCTTGTGCCTCAAACTAACCCAGGCCGGTCTAACCGATGCTATCATGTTCGATACTGGCGGGCATGTGGTACAATCGTCAGAAGTGCTTTATAAAAAATCCTGTTTAATTGAAAGAGGTAGTTTCCGTCCAGTAACCAAGGTAAATTTGGACATGTTGGAAAATGCAAGAAATCAGTTCATCGAAAGAGATGGCGTGGATGAGGATGAACTAATGGTCTTCATGGAACTCACTCTGGGAAGTTTAGCTAATGAAGGCTCGATTAATTACGAAGATTTTATTTCCAGGATCGAAGTTATTAATGCCTGTGGATACGGTGTTTTGGTTTCCAATTATTTTGAATATTACAAACTGGCCTCATATTTAAGAAGACTGGTCAAAAAACCGATTGGTTTAGTGATGGGGCTCAATAACCTGGCCGACATTTTCAAACAAGAATATTATGCAAATTTAGAGGGTGGTATTCTTGAAGCATTTGGGGTGCTATTCAAAGACAATATCCGTATTTATGCCTATCCAGTAGAAAAAGTTATGTTTGAGCGTTATCGCAAGCAATTTCGAAGGGGAGATAATGTCAGTCTAAAAGAATCCTCATCAGGATTAATTAATGTGGAAAATTTGCTCGTGGCTGATAATTTGCGAAATCTTTACAAATTTATCCGAGAGAATCAATTCCTAGAAACAATTCGCGAATCCAACCGTAATAACATGAAGTTTTTCTCGCGCGATATTTTTGAACAAATTTTGAATCGGCAGGAAGGCTGGCAAGATAACCTGCCCGAGACAGTCGCCCAGATGATCGACTCTAAAAATTTATGGCAAAGACCTGAATCCTGAGACTCAATAATTTAGAAATACATTTTTTGAGTGCGTAGTTGTGTATTTATCCAATCAAAAAAGGGTAATCAAAGTTTGCTTAAATCTTTTACAGCGACCTAGGTTGATTCCAAAATACTTTTTCTATTTCTTACATAAGAACTCCCCCCTAGATTTAAAATTACCCTGGTGGTCGTATGACGCAATCTCGCATATCCAAAAATATCGTTTTACTTCCTCATTTGAGTGGGGAAGTGGCGGCTCTTCTCTTTTTTTATCGAAGATCAGTAAGAAACTAACCACGGTTGAAAATGATATCCAGTGGGCTAAAAAATTGAGGGACAAAATTACTGAAAATGGAATTGTAAATATAAATTTACAGGAGAAAAACATCGACCTATCCAATCCGGCAAATTTTCAAAAGTCAGAATATTTTCATGCATTAAATAAGAAACATGATCTAATCGCGATTGATGGTGAAGATCATTTTGGAGCAGATTCCTCTTGGTCTGCTAGGGTTTATTGCTTCAAGCGTGCGCAGCATTGGATTAAGCATGGAGGCATCATTATAGTAGATGATTCATGGAGATACCCCGAGATTATCGAACTTTCCAATGCAAAATCAGTACTTAGCTTTGAAAGCGTGGGACCTGCGAGGACAGGTGTCACAAGTACAGATATTCATCTTTATTAACTATTAAAATTCAAGGTCGGTAAAAACCATTCGGTGATCCGATCCATGCAGGCACAAATGGAAGTCGCCTATTCGAGAGGAATCTGGAACCAGTCTTTTAAACATAGACGGTGAGGCAAGCAGGTAGTCAAACCGTGAATAACTATCCTG
>NHCX01000036.1 GCA_002168015.1 Verrucomicrobia bacterium TMED44 | reverse complement strand
AGGCTAATCTTTGAGAATATGTTTCTATTTTTTTTGGACTAGCTGGGAAGAAGGTCGCTCACCATCTCGCGCTCTTCGTTGAGCTCACTGACGGAGGCGTCGATTTTCTCACGGGCGAAGTCGTTGATGGGGAGATCCTGGACAATTTCCCAGTTTTCTCCATCGGAACGGATGGGGAAGGAAGTGATTAGTCCTTCCTTGGTGCCGTAGCTGCCGTCGGAAGCGACACATACACTGTTCCAGTTACCTTCCGGTGTGGGAGTGGTTAGGGATTTTACGGTATCGATCGCCGCGTTGGCCGCGGATGCCGCCGAGGATGCACCCCGTGCCTGAATGATTGCCGCTCCGCGTTGCTGAACGGTGGGAATGAAATCAACATGAGCCCAGGTATCATCTGAAATAACTTCAGGTGCAGAAACGCCCCCGATTTTCGCATTGTAATAATCAGGGTACTGCGTGGCGGAATGATTTCCCCAAATTGTGACATTGGAAACTTCTGAAACCTGACAGTTGGCTTTGGCGGCAAGTTGGGCGGCTGCCCGGTTCTCGTCCAGCCGGGTCATCGCAAACCAACGGTCACGCGGTACATCCCGGGCATTATTCATTGCAATCAAACAGTTGGTGTTACATGGATTTCCCACAACCAGAACCCGTACATCCGGAGCAGCATTGGAGGCAATCGCCTGCCCCTGGCCGGTAAATATCTTTCCGTTTATTCCAAGAAGGTCGCCTCTTTCCATGCCTGCTTTGCGAGGCACGCTGCCCACCAGTAAGGCCCAATTGACATCGGAAAAGCCTTCATTTAAATCAGCCGTCGGCCGAATGTCCTTAAGTAGAGGGAATGCACAATCATCAAGCTCCATACATACACCTTCCAAGGCTTTCATCCCCGGCTCGATTTCGATAAGGTTGAGGGCGACTGGTTGGTCAGGGCCAAAAAGTCCGCCAGAGGCGATACGGAAAAGAAGAGAATAGCCAATTTGACCGGCCGCTCCGGTAACCGCTACACGAATAGGTGCTTTATCATTCATAAGTTGTAAAAGGTTAAGAGGAAATAGGATAGTATGGGGTTGTCTTTAAAAACGTGATTTATCCATTACCTCGGCTGCTCGACGAATGCAAGCCTCAGTCGCTGACCAGTCGATACATCCATCTGTAATCGAAACCCCATATTTCATCTGATCAACGGGGCGGGGGAATGCCTGACTGCCAGCCTCTAAGTGACTTTCAATCATAACCGCATGAATACATTCAGCTCCATCCTCAATCTGACCAAGCACATCATCAAGTACATCCGGTTGCCTGGACGGATCCTTGGAACTGTTGGCATGGCTACAATCAATCATCACAGAAGTTGGGGCGTTGACGGTTTCGAGAGCGATTCGTGCCATCTCCACATTATTGGAGGTGTAGTTCGGACCCTCTGCACCTCCACGCAAGATAAGCTGGCAATCCGGATTACCTTCGGTTGTCACCGCGGATGCCTGCCCATCCTCGGTGATACCCAGGAAGGTCTGACTTTGGGTAGCGGCAATGATACCATTGACTGCCGCTTTAAGATCTCCTCCGGTGGCATTCTTAAATCCCACCGGCATCGAGAGACCGGAAGCCATCTGGCGATGGGTCTGGGATTCAGAGGTGCGTGCACCAATCGCAGCCCAGCACAAAGAATCTGACAAATACTGGGGCGTAATGGGATCAAGAAACTCGGTAGCTGTGGGAATGCCTAAATCCAATACTTCTCCAAGAAAAGTACGGGCAATCCTTAAACCTTTGGGAATATCACAGGTTCCATTCAGTTGGGGATCCATGATCAGGCCTTTCCACCCTACCGTTGTCCGTGGTTTTTCAAAATATACCCGCATCACCATAAGGACGCGCTCCTTGACTTCATCTGCAAGCTTGGCAAATCGCTCAGCGTACTCGCGGCAGCTCTTTAGATCATGAATAGAGCAAGGCCCGACCACCGCAAGTAATCGCTTATCTTGCCCGTGAATTAACGCGTGAAGTTCTTCGCGGGATTGTCGGACAAGATTGACCTGCTCTGCGTTACGGGGGATTTCCTCACATAGATCGACCGGTTTCGGTAAAGCCACGGAATCGGTAATTCTTAAATTTGTTACAGTATGCACGATGCATGAACATAGAAGGGAAGCTTGCATGAACAAGCTAAAGTTTTACGAATAGGTAAATATGCATGATTTTTTTTACCAACACCGGACTGTAGGAATTATACGAATCACAGGCGAGGATGCGGAGGATTACCTCCAGAGCCAGTTGACCATAGACTTAAGGAAACTTTCCCCTGGGCAGGTCCGTTTTGGACTTCGGTTGAATTCAAAAGGGAAAATATTGGCCGGGGCTCACATTCTTAGACTGGGAGAAGAGGAATATATCCTATTTTCTCAAGGATTAGAAGCCCAAGGCCTCATCTCTCTTCTCGAAGAGAATGTGGTAGCCGATGAAGTGGAATTTGAAGATGAATCAGAAAATTGGGCATGCTTGACTTTAGGAATCGAAAAACTTGGTGACTTTCTACCAAAACTTGGTAACCCAAGCACCCTAGATGGTAAAATAATCAAGCTTGAAGATGGTTTTATTTTTAAAAATGAAAGATTTCAGGAAAATGTGTTTTTTCTCATTCTGAAAAAGAATTCGCCCGATTCCTCGACCTTGACCAATGATCTCAAAGAAATTTCCATGGAAGAGTATGAATTCTTCCGTATGCAGGCAGGTTGCTTTAGCATTCCATGCGAAATCGGCCCTAATGAACTACCCCAGGAGGCCGGTTTAGAGAAGCTTTTCGTAGATTTTAATAAGGGTTGCTACCTGGGTCAGGAAGTCATGGCCCGACTCCATTCCATGGGGCAGGTTCAAAGAAAAACAGTCACAGTCGAATGGCAGGGATATTCTGAATCTCCCCCTAACCTGCCCATGAGGGTACTCATCAATCAAAAGAATACCGGTACATTAAAAGCGCTAACCAAGCTTGGAAAGCAATGGATCGGGGTGGCCACCATTCACCAAAAAGGAATCGAGCAATTGGGCGGGACAGGTTTGAATCTCGAAGATGAATCTTTTGGTAAGATCACCAAGTTATGAATCCTGAAGAAATTGATCAGATTGCTGGAATCTTTCAGAATTTAGGGGCGAAAGAAAAACAGGCTACAACGATGGCCACTCAATTAATCAAACGGGCAGACCAACTTGCCAAGAAAAGAAATTCCTCCAGGGTTAGCGAACTTCAGACTCTTTTAACCACTGCAATTTACGGAGCTCAAGGAAACCTAAAACCTTCTAAAAAGGAGGATTCTGAGCAAAAATAGCCAAGAAACCCCTAAAAAATCGCATTTTTTGCAGAAAATGTTTGACCAAGCCTGAGAAAATGGAGAGCTAAAGGCTTGTTTAACTCAAAAATATATTCCAAACAAAAGGAAAACTCACATGAATAAAGGACAACTAATCGAAGCCGTACAAAAAAAATTGGGCAAGGACACCACCAAGGCCGCAGCCGATGCAGCACTCAATGCTGTTATTGATTGCGTAACCAAGGCAGTTAAAAAAGAGCCCGTTCAAATCATCGGCTTTGGTACCTTTTCCGTGGTCAAGCGTGCGGCCCGCAAGGGAATTAACCCCCAAACCGGAGAAAAAATTAAGATCAAGGCTTCCAAATCTGTGAAGTTCAAGCCAGGAGCTAAGCTCAAGGCTGCAATCTGATTTGCTTAAAAATCTACCCCTTTTAAAAGACCCGTGGGCAACCACGGGTTTTTTTTTAAGACTTATGACAAAAGCCGAATATTTAGAGGCCTTTAAAAAAACGAGCCAAAACTGGTGCTTCAGCTTTGCACCCGGCAGAATCGAATTCTTGGGCAACCATCTTGATTACAACGGAGGCACCGTTTTAGGCATGGCAGTTAATGCGGGTATTTACTGCTTGGGAGTACCCCACTCTGAAAATCACCACCTTGGAATTTCGCAAGATCAGAATCAATTCTCATTGTTTAGCGAAAGCTTTGAAGATTCAGAATTCGTTGGTAATCTTGACAAAATCGAGAAACAAAGTGGGAAATATGGGTGGACTAATTACTGCCTAGGCGTATTGCAGCAACTTCAAAACCGTGAACTTTCTCCAAAAGAAGGCTTCCGGTTAATCTTCACTTCCAATCTGCCGACCTCCGTTGGACTCAGTTCCAGTGCCGCCCTTGAGCTTGCTACTTGCCTTACCCTCCTTCAACTGGCCGAAAAAAACCTCGAGAAAAAGGAATTGGTAACTCTTTGCCGAGAGGCGGAGAATCATTTCGTTGGCCTTCCCTGTGGCATCCTAGATCAGGGAACCTCGGCTTTTGGAAAAAAAGACCAACTGGTCTACATCGACTGCAAGAAAGAGGAATTTTCCAATCTTGCCCTTCCGTCTGATACGCGGGTTTGGATCTTCAATACCGGTATCAAGCACGACTTGGTCGATTCTCTTTACTCAACCCGGCACGAGGAATGTATGGAAGTACTCCAAAGAGGACAAAAAGTATATCCCGCAAAAGAATATTTAACTGACTTTACCCTGGAGGAACTGAACTCCCTTACCCTTCCTGAAAATCTCAAAAAACGAGGGATACATGTCATCGAGGAACAGACCAGGGTAAGCTTATTCCGGGAAGGACTGATCAAAAAATTAAATCCAGAAAAGCTTGGAAAATTACTGGCTGATTCACATGTCAGTTCTTCCATGCATTTTGAGAACAGTTGCCCGGAACTAGATTTTCTCTCTGAAATGTTAAATCGCCACCCGAATGTGCTTGGCGCCCGCCTCACCGGCGGAGGTTTCGGAGGTGCGGTGATGGCTTGGACCCAAAGTAAATTTCTGCAAGACGATGCAGAAAGTATCGTGCAGGCGTATGCAGGTAAATTCAATCAAACCATTGATTGGCACCAATTTGAACCTTCAGATGGTGCGGGCAAAGAAAATTTACTGGATGCTCCCCCAACTAGACTTTCAGAAATGCACCGATAGAGGATAAAAATCCCTCCCTGTCCTCCACATGCAAATCATGGCCTGCATTTGCAAGTGTTTCAATTTGAGCTTCAGGAAAATATTTTTTAATTTCCTGAAAATGTTCATTTCTGACATACCCTGATTTTCCGCCTCGAATAAAAAGAGAAGGACCTGAAAACTGATCCGTAGATTGTAAAGGGTTAGCCGATAAAAACTGAATTGAACGCCGTAAAATTTGAAGATTTGGAAGCCAGGTCAGAACACCATTTTTCATTTCAAGGTTGGTCAGCAAAAATTGACGAAAGGCCCAGTTCGGAATCTTTTCAGTCAGGGCATGATCGGCTTCCTTCCTGCTCTCAATCTTTGAGAGTTCCAAGTCCAATAAGGCAGTCAAGGTGGGGAGGTGATGCTCTGCTGGATAAGTACGGGGTGCTATATCGACCACAATTAATTGATCGACAGCCTTGGGAAAATCACAGGCTAAACGCATGGCCACTTTCCCTCCCAAACTATGCCCACAAATTGAAAATTTATGGAATCCCAGCCGATCAAGGCAAAGAGAAATATCTTCCGCCATTGTATTCACAGTGCAAGTATCCTGATGAAAAGATTGCCCGTGATTCGGAAGGTCAAAACTCACCGTGTGGAATTTCTCTGAAAGGACCTTACTTACAGAACGCCAGTTACGGGACGAACCAAGGAGACCATGAAGAAAGACAAGGACCGGGTTTGATGGGTTGCCCCGCTCTTCATAATGTAAATTACCAGCCATGTTAAAACAACTCGAGTTGGGATGGGTCCTGCATTTGCCTGGACGGGGATTTCCCCTTTTTTGTTTCTACTTCAGGACTTTCAGCAGGAGAATGCCCTGCATCGTTGGCATGCCCATCCTTGGTTTGAGATTGCAGAGTTTTATCCTTCCTAGATTGAGCTTGGCCATGCTCCAGTCCACCAAGTATCTCCTTGGCCCTGGTAACCACTTGATCGGGCAGACCGGCTAATCTGGCCACCTGTATACCAAAGGACCGTTCTGATGCCCCTGGAGTCACCTGTCGAACGAAAATGATCTCGTCGTTCCATTCCTTCACCGCAACCGCGAAATTATTCAGGCGGGGCAGACTTTGGGATAACTGGGTGAGCTCGTGATAATGAGTCGCAAAAAGAGTTTTAGGCCCGGCACTGCCATCGCCGTGAAGATGTTCGACCACTGACCATGCAATACTTAAACCATCATAGGTACTGGTTCCTCTTCCTATTTCATCAAGTACAATCAGGCTATTGGGGGTACAATTGTTAAGAATATTTGCGGTCTCGTTCATCTCCACCATGAAAGTCGAATTTCCCCGAGCCAATTCATCACCCGCTCCGACACGGGAAAAAATGCGGTCAACGACACCCATCCGGCAGGATTTCGCGGGCACTGCACATCCGACCTGGGCCATCAGGGCAATAATCGCAACCTGGCGGATAAAAGTTGATTTTCCAGCCATATTGGGACCGGTAATCAGGGCAATCTGGTCTTTTTCGGATGAAAGAAAGCAATCATTGGGAACAAAAGCATGAGTTCCGGCAAGTCCCAAGCTTTCCTGCTTTAGAACGACTTCCACTACCGGATGCCTGCCCTGCTCAATTTCTAGAGTGGAGGAATTCTCCAAAAACTCAGGTATACAATAGTCTCTCTCTCTTGTGAGTTTTCCCCAGGACGAAAAAAGATCAATTTCCGCAAGTACCTGAGCTACTGCTAATAACTCGTTCGCGTACTCCAAAGTCTTATTTACCAGATCAATAAATAGATCTTGTTCACGAGCGACCGCGGTTTCCTCCGCATTCAGAATCTCTTTTTCTTTTTCCCTGAGTTCCTCGGTGTAATACCGTTCGGCATTTGTCATCGTCTGTTTCCGAATATAATGCTCAGGCACNAGGTGGAGGTTAGCCTTGGTCACCTCGATAAAGTATCCGAATGCACCGTTGTATTTTACCTTAAGGTTGGAAATACCTGTTTTTTTTCGTTCATCTGCCTCAAGATCAGTGATCCATCTTTTCCCCCCGGTGGCCAACTCTCTTAACTTGTCAAAATCCTCATCGAAACCCTCCCGGATAACAGCCCCCCCCTGCCCTTTTACATCCACTTTAATTTCGGCAGGCAGCTCTTCTTCCAAAGCCATATCCAACCTTTCCCGGAGAGGAGCAAAANTCTCCAGATCTGAGGCCAAAGCCTGAATGGCTCCAGCACCCTCACCTTCTTCCTGCAAAGATTCCTTCAGGTCCGGCAAGCCACGCAACATGGTTCGTAGCCCCCCCATTTCGCGTGGTCTAGCCATACGATTCCTCAACCGACCAAGGATTCTCTCTAGATCACTGCCTGACTTAAAAATCTCGGCTATTTGACTGGTCAAAGCTGGCCGCACTGAAAACTCTGCCACGCATGCCTGCCTGCGAAAAATCTCCTCAAGATCTCTTTCAGGTGCTCCGAGGTATCTTTCCAGTAATCGGGAACCGGCAGCCGATGCGGTTTCGTCCATTATATCCAATAAAGAACCCGAACGCGTATGGGCATTTGTTTGGAAGATTTCGAGGTTTCGCTGGGTAGCAGGATCCAAGAGAAGCACATTTCCACCTCTCCATTCTTCAATAGTTCTAAGATTACCCGGCTTTCCTTTTAAAACATCTTCTGCATAGACAAGGACAGCACCGGCGGGGCCAAGACCAGGGTGGTCAACACTGATCCCAAAACCTTCGAGATTCATCACCCCCAAAGATTCCATTACTTCCCGGGCACCTGAGCGTTGTTCAAAATCAAAATCCGGACGTTCCGTTTTTGAAACATTCGTCCACAAATGCTCCAGATCATCTCCAAACCTAGTGGACTCCATCCATTGAGAAACCTTTTTTTGCCAACTTTCTGGCAGGAGAATCTCTTTGGGATTAATCCCACTGATTGCGGAGAGAAAATCATAAGGATCGGCAAAATTTCCGAGTTTAAATCGACCAGTTGAAAGATCCATCCATGAAGCAACCAGACCTTTCTTTTCCACAGAAACAGCAAGCAGGAAGTGGTTGGAACTTGCATCCAGTTGCCGGTCTTCCAAAACGGTTCCGGGGGTGAGAATACGGGTAATACCGCGCTTGACCAGTTTACCGGTCTGAGCCACCTCTAATTGGTCACAGATGGCAACNTTGTGTCCATGGGAGAGTAGTTTAGTCAAATAACCCTCGGCTGCATGAAACGGGATCCCTGCCATGGGCATATCGTGTCTTTTGGTAAGGGTGATCCCTAGGAGTGCAGCCCCACGCTCGGCATCGATCTCAAACATTTCATAAAAATCACCNANGCGAAAAAGAAGCAATGTATCATCCTCAAGGCTTTCACGGGCCTCGCGGTACTGCTTCATCATCGGGGTATCTCCTGTCGACTTCTTACTCATTNAAAGTCNTNGATGGAAGANGCAACCGGGGGTTGCGTCAAGGGAATGTAATTCCCAAAATACCCTAGAAGTTGAGACCTAGGCCGAGCTCAAACAAATGAGCATTGACACTGTCAAAGCCAACCATGGCCGAACCATCGTTTTCAGGTATGCCAGCAAGCCTGTAGCCTAGAAAAGCACCCATACGCTCGGAAAAAGAATAATCCAAGAGCATAGAGAGCTCGTAAGTGAATCCTGAGTCAGACAATACATCCAGAGAATTGATTGCGGGAATATCCAGCGAGTGACTGACGGTTGCATAGCCCAGTCCAAAAGAAGCTTCGAAGGAAAGTTTGTTACTCAAAGGAATGGTTAGGCCAAGGTTTCCGGTTAGGGAAAGGGATTCCACATCACCTGCGGCATCAAATCCGGCAAATTTGGAACTGGAGAATTCCTGATTTGCATATCCAAAACGAGCTGACATGGTCCAGTTTTCTATACGGCGACCCACCACCACCCCAACCCCACTGCCCACTTTTCCATCGAGTATGCCAACCCCTTTAACTTCGGGGTCAAAGGGTGCCTGCAAGACTACAAATGGTCGTAAAAAATAGCTACCTTTAAGCTCTTCGGTGGTAAGTTGCACCACGATGGAAACATCATCCACTTGGTCCACATACTGGTGCTGCTTGGCAGTTTGGTTGCCTTCGTCTTGTTTGTTTGGACCCGGCAGGGCATCAAAGGATGCCTGAGGGGAAGCCTGCTCTGTTGTTGGATTAATTGGCTGAGGAATCGAATCCNGAGGTATTGCGACTGGCTTAGCCGGAGTGTAGGGACGCTGAAGAGAAATAGGTTCCTGCGGTCTGGGTTTGATAACTTGGACTTGTTCAGTGCCCGTTAAATCAGCCATTTTCTTGGACAACTCTAGGGCACGTTGCTCCATCCTTCTAAAATATTCATCCCGGTCGACAGTTCCACGTTGGGCATTCGAGAATGAAACGGAGATCCCTAAAAGGAGGACACAAGCGGTTGTACTGATTAAATTCATGGACAATATTTACATAACTATAATTTTAACTGAATGCCGTAGCTCTGCAAAGTCTTCGATGACTTGGTAAAGATCAACTCCCGTAATATCTGTTTCTTTTCCTGAGCGGTAAAAATGGAAGAGTTTTGCACATAATCCGAGACNTGATCGGAAGATGTGAAGGCAGAAATTGTGGAGGACGCCCGTTTGATTTGAAAGACCGCAGGGGTGAGAACTTCCAAGGTATCATAATCTGTCATAATCGACCAACCCGCGGGATCATTTACCCCGCCCTGCCACCTCATCCATTTTTTGAACTCATTCACATAGATATAGTCAAAATAATAACGCCCAGTCCAATACCAGCCCACATTTTCGCTCCAGCACCAGGATTCACCAGTCAGTAAACTGGATGGATTCACGACATATGACCATCCCAACTTGTCATGAAACATCCAATTATTCGCAGCCAAATAAAAATAACCGAACTCATCATAATACTTCCAACCTGGGACTTCAGGAGATTGAGTTACATTGATTCGGGCTTGGGATTTTGCCGTTAAATTTCCATCGGACACTTCATAGGTTAAAATAACTGGTCCATAAAAGCCTGCAGGTGGAGTAAATGTAAAACCTAGATCCCCCCGGGAAAACGGACCGCTACCGGCGACAGGAAATGCAGAGGACCAGTCATACGGAGCNATGCGGGCATCGTTTAAAGAGAAATCTATTTCCCAACTAACCACCCGTAGGGTTTCNGAATTATTATCATCCGGAAAAGAGGAATCATTAGTCAAAACATCAAGAGCCATGGGCGAGCGGTTTTGCAGCAAATAATCAAATTCATCTACTTTCAAGAGTGGAACATCATTAGTCGGATTCACCTGAATTGAAATTTGAAAATTNTGGGTAACACCTCCCTCTTCCAGCTTTAATGTAAATGAATCTTGTCCATAATAATCTTTATCCGCCTGGTACCTAAAGTTACCACTCCCTAGACTGGTTAAGGTACCATAAGCCGGATCAGAAAGATAATTCAGGTTAAAAACCTCATTCTCAGGATCTGTGATATTAAAATCAACTGCACCAAAACTTATACTATCATCCTCGTTTAAAGATAGAACAGAATTAGTAAAAGAAGGAAACTCATCTAAATCCTCTACGGTGAAAACAAACTTTTGGGATGTAGCATTACGGTCTGGGTCACGTAGGTTCACCGTGATTTCATATACCCCGTCGGCAAGACCATTTGCCCCTGGCGAAAGATCTGCCGGACTTTCAAAATTTGGGCTCAAACCAGAAATAAAATTTAATATTCCACTGGATGCATTAAGATCAAAAAATTGATAGTCGGGCGAGGAGGAGTCGAGGGAGAAAATGATCGAATTATTAAAATCGTCGGATGCATTCAAATCGATGATGAAATCCTGATTTTCAGCTATTTTGTANTTTCCTCCAGTTACCAACCATTGNGGAGTCACATCATTTACATTAATGACTTCTACAAAGACCGGAATAATTTGGGAATGAATCTGGTCCGAAATATTTAGATCAAATTCATAAATATTATTTCTATTGGCATCGTTTGGATTTTCATGATCCGGAGGAGCAAGGAATTCAACATCATCGTTTCCAGTAATGGTAAATAATGCGGAGTCTTTTCCTGGAATAATATTCTTGGATAAGACCCCAACATTTAGGTCAGCATCTGAAATATTTAAATCCAACACATGATAAACATTTTCCAGAACTGGAATTTGATAAACTCCATTTAGCTCAGGGTTGTGAACCTTTGGTGGAGTGTCGTTTAGATTGGTGATATCGATAGTAAGGTTTTGATCCACAAAATAAAGACCATCCGAGACCCGGATATTGACTAAGTACTGGTTATCAATTGCGAGTGAACCAGGGTTTTCATAGTCCGGTGGAACCCTAAAACTTAGGTTGCCCCCTGAGGATAGAGCAAAACGGGCGACATCTCTCCCCCCATTAAATGTCCAGGTTAAACTATTAGCATCTTTATCGGAGGCGAATAAGGTCGTTACCGATACT
>NHCX01000035.1 GCA_002168015.1 Verrucomicrobia bacterium TMED44 | reverse complement strand
TTGGTTTCGAGGCTATGGGGGAGCGGCTTCTTACCCGGCAAACATGCGGGCACTCGATTCCGGGCGGATAAAGATGCCATTCTCTACCTGAACAGACCGGAAGGAGTTTCAGCGGAAGGACGCCGTAATATGCTGGATCGTTTAAAAGAACTTCATACACTCCAACTTGAAAAAACCGGGGACTCTGGCCTTGAAACGAAAATTGCCCAATACGAAATGGGGTATCGAATGCAAAGCTCGATTCCTGAAGTCACCGCCATTGAAAAGGAACCTGCATCCACTTTTAAACTTTATGGAGAAGATGCACGTAAACCGGGAACTTTCGCCGCCAATTGTCTACTCGCACGGAGGTTAGCAGAAAAAGGGGTTCGGTTCATTCAACTTTATCATCCCGGATGGGATCAGCACGGCGGATTACCCGGAGGTATCAAAAGACAGTGCAAGGAGACTGACCAGGCATCTTATGCCTTGGTAAAGGATTTAAAGCAGAAAGGAATGCTGGAAGATACCCTAGTCATTTGGGGAGGAGAGTTTGGACGGACCAATTATTGCCAGGGGAAATTCAACGGGACCAATTTTGGCCGTGACCACCACCCCCGAAATTTCTCAACCTGGTTTGCCGGGGGGGGAATTAAACCTGGGACGACTTATGGGCAATCTGATGATTACTCTTACAGTGTGGCAGAAGGAGGCGTCCATGTTCACGATTTTCACGCGACGATACTTCATTTACTTGGCATTGACCATGAACGCCTAACCTTTAAGTACCAAGGNCGACACTTCCGCCTGACAGATGTNCATGGCCANNCNGTCAAACCNATCATCTCCTGANCCTAAATAGTACCAACTCGATCGAATCNGTTTAGAACGACCTGATGCGAGCAGTAAATTCATACTAATTTAAGGAATTGTTTCTCATTTANTCTAAATTTGGTTCAACAGATCGATTATTCATTTGAGAATGCTTCAGAATCCATCAAGATGNANCTTTTGCTCTGACAACCTGCCAAGAATTTCCAATGTTTAAAAGAACCTGTAAACTACTCTCGATTTTTATAATTACAGCATCGTCCCCACCAATCGCAGATGCTAAAATCAGCNTATCCAATGGAGATGATGTGGTACTCGTTGGAGCAGGAATGGGTTCTCGGATGATTCACTACGGTCACTTTGAAACCGAGGTTTACCTTCATCACAGCGATTTAGATCTAAAAATAAGAAACTTGTGCGACGAAGGTAACACTCCTGGGTTTCGCCCCCATCCGAGTCGTAATCAGGAAGAACAATATGCCTTCCCGGGTGCTAAGGAATTAATACATGAAAGCCTAAAGGCTGGCACAAAGCCTAAAGGACACTTTCCGACTCCCGACCAATGGCTTTCAAATTTACATGCAGAAGTCATACTTTGCTTCTTTGGATTCAATTCATCTTTCGACGGGCCAAGACAGGCAGAACGTTTTAAGAAGGAACTCGATGCCTATACCAAGCATCTGAATTCGATGCCTTTTGGCCNGAGCACCCCTCAAATTGTATTGATTTCGCCAACTGCCGTTGAATCANTCCCCGGCGTTACCGACGGCCGCTCTCAAAACCGCAATCTCGGAATTTACACCCAAGCTATGCGTGAAGTGGCTCTTGCGAATAAAGTGCTCTTTATTGATTGCTTCTCTCCATCCCGAAAGTGGTTTGAGGATGGCACTAGACACACCATTGATGGTGCCCTTTTCAACNATTACGGATATAAAAAANTAGCCAGGTATCTCACTCAGGCAATTTTTATGAGCAACAAGGCCAAGAATGAGCTGCGCGGAAAAGTTCATCAGGCAGTCATGGACAAGAACTTNTATTGGTTAAATGACTTTAAGGTACCCAATGGGGTCCANGTCTACGGAAGGAGATATAACCCCTTTGGTCCACAAAACTATCCTTACGAGATCGAAAAGACCCGTGAATTCACTGATAACCGGGATAAAGCGATTTGGTCAATTCTAGCAGGTAAAAGTTTTGATNTGGCTGCCGCCGANAAAGCGACATCCNAACTCCCCGATGTTCCAACCAATTATCTACCACCGGAAAAAAATGGAAAGAACGGTTTTATTGATTATACCCCCGGTCCCGAAGCAGAGACGAAAATCCAGGTGGCGNAAGGCTACAAAATTGAATTATTTGCAGACGAAAAGACCTTTCCTGATCTTGCCAACCCTGTACAGGTCGCTTTTGACAACAAGGGCAGGCTTTGGGTTGCGACCATGGCCAGCTATCCTCATTACCGGATCGGTGACCCTCTCCCCGAGGACAAGTTAATTATTTTGGAAGACACAAACAACGACGGGAAAGCCGATAAGCAGATTAACTTTGCGGACGATCTTCATATCCCGATAGGTTTNGAGATTGCCCACGATGGCGTCTATGTATCCCAAAGTGGCAGCCTTGTCTTCCTCCAAGATGTTGATGGAGATGATAAATACGACAAACGGGAAGTGCTCCTCTCCGGGTTTGATGACCATGACACACATCATGCCATCTCTTCCTTTTGCGCGGACCCTTCCGGTGCCATCATCATGTGTGAAGGAGTATTCCTGCACAGTCATGTGGAAACAGCCTTTGGCCCCCAACGTGGATCCAATGGTGGATTCTTCAGGTACGATCCCAGAACTCGTCGGTTAATTCGTCATTCCCAATTCAGCATCCCCAACCCTTGGGGTTTGGCTGTGGATGAATACGGTCAGGAACTCTTTCTCCATACATCTGGAACCAAAATGTCATGGATGCTTCCAGGAATGGTAAAAGCACGCTACGGGGCGAATATGCAAGCACCGGACTTAATCACATCCAATCAGGTACGCCCCACTTCCGGTATTGAATTTGTTTCCAGTAGACATTTTCCCGATGAAGTACAGGGTGATATTTTGATTAACAACAACATTGGCTTCCTCGGTGCCAAACAACATAAGGTTATTGATCAGGAACCTGGGTTCACCACGGAATACCGTCAGGATTTATTTGTTTCCCGTGACTTAAATTTCCGTCCCACCGATCTCGAGTTTGCACCCGATGGCTCGCTTTATGTGGTTGACTGGCAAAATGCATTAATCGGACACATGCAACATAACGCCCGGGATCCAAACCGCGACCATAGACATGGCCGAATTTATCGTATCACCTACCCTTCCCGCCCTTTGATCAAACCTGCTAAGATCCATGGGGCTTCAATCGAACAATTATTATCAAACCTCGAACTCCCCGAATTAAGGACCAGATACCGCACTCGTCGTGAGTTACGGGGAAGAAATCCTGAACAAGTCGCCAAAGCAGTCCTAACTTGGAGCAAAGCAAAAGAGGACAGGTTGAAACTAGAAGCCCTTTGGGTAGGTTGGGGATGTGGCCGGCTTGATCAATCTCTGCTGAACGAACTACTAGGATCGAAAGACCATCGTATACGAGCGGCTGCCGCCAATGTACTACGCTTTAATCTGCCTGTCCTGCGCAATGCCAATAAACTTGTCGAAAAAATTGCCAGTGACTCCCATGAGCGTGTTCGTATAACCGCTGCCGTGACTGCGTCTTACCTACCCCGAAAACAGGGATTAGAAGTCTTAGCCACTGCCGAAAAGGCTCCCATTAATAAATTGTACAAACAAACTTACACCTACACCCGGGAAGTTCTTGATCGCAAACCAGCCGAAGAGGACTTGAAGGAGAGAAAGGTTGCAGCCCCCCCCCATTTGTCCGCTGAACACAAAAAATTATTCATCGATGGCAGTGAAATCTATGCCAGGGAAGGTCACTGCATTACCTGTCACCAAGGAAATGGTAAAGGACTGCCAGGCTCCGGATTCCCTCCTCTAGCCGGTACGAAATGGACAGTCGGTAGCTCAGACCGTTTGATCAAGCTGACCCTTAAAGGATTGATGGGTCCCATCGAGGTCTTGGGGCAAAAATATCCAGGACAAGTGCCAATGACTCCATTTGAACATATGCTGAACGATAAGGAAATTGCGTCGGTGCTTACTTATGTGAGAAACTCCTTCGGCAATAAAGCGTCTCCGGTGGAAACAGAAGATGTCATACGGGTTCGTAAGGAAGTAAAGGACTTTGTGGGACTTTATTCTCCTGACGCCCTACTTAAAAAACATCCAATAAATTAATTTTTCATTTTTTTTGTAACCTTGGCATGAGCCAAGGTGTAATGAATATTATAAACACTAATATTCAAACGACATTATTATGAGAAAAAATCTGCTTACTCTTTCCCTCCTTTTACTTTCGGTAACATGCCTGTCGGCGAAAGAAAAAAACTTTCCTGATAGTGCAAACTGGTTGATCTCTTTTGATGTAGAGGCATTCCACGAGTCTAGAATGGGAAAATTCATAATGGAGAAGATGAATGAAGATCCCAATATTAACCAAAAAATACAGGGACTTAAAAATGCATTTGGGATAGACTTATTGAAAATCAGGGAAATGTCTGCCTTTGGGTCAGGAGAAAAAGATATGGGTACCGCGTTGATTAGAGGAGGAATCAACAGCAAGCAATTGGAAGGTTTTGCATCTCTCAATGACAAAGTGGAAACAGACACAGTAGAGAACAAGAAAATTTATACCTTTAAGAAAGGTTCTTTTGGTATTCTTTCCGGGGACAGCGTGGCAGTTGCATCNAATAAAGAACTTCTTNAGGANGCGTTGATCNCTAAAAATGCCAAAAAGAAGCCATCCCCTNTCNNTTCATTTGTTCAATCAATTAATCAAGAACAAGCACCCATTTTTTGGTTCGCGGCCAATGTACTCAAAGCCAACAGACTGCAGAACAAAATAAAAGCAGATCAAACAACAACTGCTAAAAAATTAGCTGAAGATATAAGTAAATCCCTTAATTCAGTGATGGTTAGCGAAATTATGTTTAAAAGATTCAGAAACACAGCGATCTTCCTGGACGAAACAAATGATCATATACGCATAAAGGTTTACTTTCAGTCCGCCAATGATGAGTTGGCAGACCATTTGGAAAATATCTTTCGTAGTTGGCCCAGCCTTTTGGCATTAGCCGATGGATTGAATCCGGAATTAGATGAAGTCATGAAGCATCTAAAATTCTCAGTAGTCCGAGAAAAGAAAAGCGTGGGTATGACCGCATTGCTTTCTCACGCCTTTTTTGAAACTAAAGTGAACGAGGAAATAGAAAAGAAAAAGAAAGCGAAAGAAGGTTCTAANTAGATGTAATTCCTTTTTAAAATTCTAAGCTCAAAACANTTTNNCTTTGCCATTACTTTCTCAAAAGAGTGACGAGGAACTTGCTCAATTAACTCAAGAAGGAAACCTGCGAGCGTTCGATGAATTGTCTCAAAGATACTGGCTAAAGGTTAAAAGGTTTTTAATGTCTATGCTTGATCACGCGACGGCATCTGATGTTACGCAGGAATCGCTGCTTAGAACCTATCATAAGATACATCTTTATAATCCTAGAAAGTCTTTCGCACCCTGGCTCTTCACGATCGCCCGTCGGGTTGCTTTAGATGAGAGAAAAAGTAAAAGTAAAAGAAAAGAAGATTCTATTCAGGATTATCATATACCCAGTCATGNNGAATCAGCAGAAAACAGATTGCTACTGCCACTTTGGACATTGGCNTCAGANGTNTTAAANGAGACATCTTACCAAGCCATGCGATTACATTATGCAGAAGACCTNTCGATTCGGGAAATTGCAAAAATTATGGGAAAAACCGAAACGGGAATTAAGGTCGTACTCTTCAGAGCACGTCAGAAACTTCAACAAAAAGCGANNATNAGAGGAATTTCATTATGAANAAAATACTTAAAATCCTNCGTAANCAGGCCGTTGACTCGGCAGATCAAAACTTAATTGATATCCTGCGAAAGGAAGNNAAAAAAGAAAATTTGAATGANAGCGAAAATAGGGACCTTAAAGATGATCTGTCTTACCCAATACCCTCTTCCCGTCAGAACGAACCCACGAANCAAAATATATTNCCTCAACCCAAATGGATTTTTGCCTTCGGGTGCACCTGCCTGATCGTCGCCGGTATACTCTTTACCCCCCAATCCAAACTGAGGCTCCTGATTCCAGGCGAGCGTGAGAAATTAGACAGGCAACTTCAAGTTTTCAATGAGATTAAAGAAATGCACANCGAGATTCAAGTTTCACTCAAAGCATTCAATGAAAAGCTAACTTTCGAGAGTTTTGATGACCTTAATCTTCAATGGACTGATACTTTCCCCGGATATCAAGCCCTGTTATCGCTTACGGATATTAAAGAAGAATTCCTCCAGGCATCCCCCTTGAATCTTTACCAAATACCCCAAAATACAGATTTAAGATTTCTCTATCAGAGAGAATGGAAACTCATCAAAGAAAAGATCTTAAATTTAAACCCTAAATCCTAATTCAATTAGGATGCGATCGTCTTTTAGGTTGCACTTCGCAAAGCGAAACAGTTTTGTGCAAAGGTATGTCAAACCTGTCAGATTTTGACTCACCTAAAAGGCCGTGGCTCACGGCCTTTATTCCTATTTTGGTAATTTTGTTGGCTGCCGGACTTTACTGGGTATTGACCTCAGGGGATTCCCATGACGATGGCAATGGCTTAAATTCAACCCCATCCAATACCGGAGACAAACTATCTTCAGGGAAATCTTATTATGTCTATGCTTCTGAAATCGAATTATATCCAACCAATAATGAAGGAAAAGCATGGGATACAGGAGATGGTGGACCCGATATCAAATATCACATTAAATGGCTTGGTAACGAAATTTTTGAAAGTACGGTAAAAGATAATTCTCTTCTGGCAAACTGGTCTGGATTACAGATTGATTTAAAATGGAGTGATTTGCTCGGAAAAACGATTTCACCCAATGAAGCGATACAAGCAGCCAGGCTACGTTATGATGNCAAAGGATTCATCGAAATAATTATCGAGGATAGTGATGTTGCCAAAGATGATGCTGCTGGAAATCTTACCATCGATCTGAAAACCCTACGGATTGGGAAGAATGAACAAGGCTATGCTAAGGACTCACAGAACTCCGTGCGTAGAACCGTGGTCACCGTTTTACCCATTGACTCAACGATCGAGGATCTGGCTCAATTTATGAGGGAGTAATTTTTACACCGATGACAAAGTTGCTGATTCTTGTAAGTTCAGTCTTATTGGGCATCGGCTTAGTCGCCCCCACCATGACTATTCACCCCAAGGCAGGGGAATTTTCTTGGCTAGTGGAAATCATAGATCCCCAAAGTATGGTACCCATAACCTACTCTATTATAGGCATAATCATTGAATTGGCACAAATAAAGGATTGGTTCCTGGTTGCAGTGCTCTCAATTTTTTCAATCCTTTTTCCCATAAGTAAACTCTACATCTTTTGGGTCGCTGCATCAGACCAAAAGACGAAGGGTACATTCCTTACAATATACAAAGTTATAAACAAATTAGGTAAATTCTCTATGGCTGAAGTCTTTGTTCTTTCACTTTTATTGATCAGCCTTAAAACATTGCCTGGTGGAACCGAAGTTAACCTAGAATTTGGCTGTATGATTTATTTTTTATCCGTTATTTTCTCAATTTTATCTTCTTTTCAAATAAAAAAATCAGATGATCGCATCGTGCAATAAATGCACTATCCTTTTAATATTTAAGTTTTTTCAATGTTTTTCTTGACGAAATGAAAAGTAATCTCTCTATATAGAAATACTAAATCAATGATCGAATACTGGNTAAATATGGAACCCGCGATGAAAACTTTCGTCGCGATTGGAACCATTTCAAGTTTAGTCCTCACGATCCAAATGGTTCTTGGTATGTTGGGAGGTGCCATGGAAGGAGTNGAAGCTGATTTTGACATTGGAGATGGTGGAGAAGGTGGTGCCACAGGTATTTTATCGATTCGATCGATCGGTGCATTTTTCACCGGATTTGGATGGGCAGGAGCCGCAGCCATGCAAAATGGACTAGGAGCCGGAGGGGCCACTTTTACCGGAACTATCGTGGGGGGAATTTTTCTTGGTATGATTGTATATTTAATGAGCTATCTTCANANCNNANGAGCGNNGNAGGTACCCTCAACTATAAAAATTGTATAGGGGAAGTAGGAACGGTGTATCTACCTGTTCCTCCTAGTAGAAAAGGAATGGGACAAATTGAAGTAATGGTTCAGGGACGACTTCGGATAGTCAAAGCCGTGACAGATCACGAAAAAAAAATACCCAATCAGGCGGCCGTTCGAGTTAAAGATTTAGTCGATCAACAAACCATACTGGTTTCACTACTCGAGAACGAATCCCCGAAGGAGGATCAAGCTTAACTAAGAGTGAAAACTATCACTCAAAGGGCTACTTCGTAATGGACTTTATATTAATTCTTATAATTTCCTCGGCTCTTCTTCTCCTCGGTACAACCGTATTCTTTGTAAGCTGTTTAAAAAAGTGTCCTTCAAATAAGTTACTTGTGATTTACGGTAAATTGCATGGAGATGCCGCCTTTAGATGTATTCACCGTGGATTAACATTTGTTTGGCCCATTATTCAGAAATATCAATGGCTTGATCTATCCCCGATTACTTTCAATACCAATTCTGAGGTCGTTCCTCATCTCACTATAACATTAGCTATTTCAAACGAACCGGAAATCAGAAAAAATGCAGCGGAAAGACTCTTGAGTCTAGATAAAGATGAGATTAAGCATCTTTCCTCTACTATAATAGACGCTCAAATCAAGATGCAAAACTTGTCAGAGGACGAAGCATACAGCCCCGACGCACCTCTTCCATTCGTAAAAAAACTCTCTTCCTCGATCAAGTCTAAGCTCGATCAAATTGGACTTAGTCTTATCAACATCAATCTCAAGGAAAACTTAGCTCCTGCAAGCTAAACTAAGCATGCCGAATGAATCAAAATAAGAAGGTGTTCATAAGACGCATGACATTAGCATTAAATATATAAATCATCAAATAATCAAAAATCATGGACTTCATACTAATAGGAATTGTCTCTTTAATCATTGTTGGGCTCGGAACCCTCGCCTTTTTCTTTAGTCGATACAAACGATGCCCTTCGGACAAAGTGCTCGTCATTTACGGTAGAACTTCCACTGGTCGATCATCTAAATGCGTCCATGGAGGTGCCTCCTTCGTGTGGCCGCTTATTCAAGACTATCAGTGGTTGGACCTAACGCCGATTCCAATTGACATTGCATTGCAGGGAGCATTATCCAAGCAAAACATTCGAGTAAATACGCCATCAACTTTTACTGTAGGTGTTTCCACCGAATCAGGCGTTATGGAAAATGCAGCTGAGAGATTGTTGGGACTCAACCTGCAGGCAGTCAGGGAACAGGCTAGTGACATTATTTTTGGCCAAATGCGTGTGGTTATTGCGACCATGGACATTGAAGCCATTAATGCGGACCGTGATTTGCTTATCGAAAAAATTACTAATGGCGTTGAGGTAGAGCTTAAAAAAGTCGGTCTTCGCCTGATCAATGTAAATATTAAAGATATTACGGATGAATCTGGATATATTGACGCATTAGGTAAGGAGGCTTCATCACGGGCTATCAACGAAGCCAAGGTAAGCGTTTCGGAAAGAGAGAGAGATGGAGCAATAGGTAGCGCGAACGCCGACCGGGAGAGAAGAATTGAAGTAGCAAGCGCTCAAGCAACCGCCACAGAGGGAGAAAACTTGTCGAAAATTAAAGTCGCCCAATCTGATGCTTCGAGAAGAGAGCAAGAAGCAGAAGCAGAAAGACTCGCCGTAGCAGCAGAGAAAGTTAAGTCAGCCCAAGCATCGGAAGAGGCTTATGCTGCTGAGACTAAGGCTGAGGGTGCAAGAGCCGAAAGGGAAAAAGCTAGTCAGCATGCTGATATCGTTATTCCTGCTCAGGTAGAAAAATCAAAGATTGAGACTTTGGCAGAAGCGGACGCCGAAAAAATTCGCCGTCTTAAGAAAGGGGAAGCAGACGGCATACAATCTCTTATGGAAGCAGAAGCAAAGGGAACCTTGGCTGCCCTGCAAAGCAAGGCGGAAGGTTTTTCCCGCATAGTTCAATCTTCTGGTGGAGCCGAATTTGCTAGCACATTGCTAGTTACCGAACAACTTCCTCAACTTGTAGCTGAACAAGTTAAGGCCATTGCTAACCTAAAGATCGACAAAGTTACCGTTTGGGACTCAGGAAAAGGAGAGGGAGGCAAAAATGACACCGCTAATTTTGTATCCGGTTTAGTCGGTGCTCTTCCTCCTTTGCATCAGATTACCAAAAATGTGGGAATTGAACTTCCTGAGTTTTTAGGAAAACTGACTGACAACCCAGCAGAAGCGGCCAAAATACTTGAAGCGGCAAAGAAAGCCACCTCCCCTATGGATGCTGAAAAAAAAACGCCCCATTAGGAGTCAAAAAGCAAGAAACTGAACCCAAAGATAAAGAAACAGAAAACCCACTATACAAAGCGGTTCAGGATGTTCTGGAGTCCAAGCTTGATAGTATCAATTCTTTTGATGCCAATCAGGATGGAAACATTGATGAAAATGAGGTGGATTCTGCGATTAAGAAATCGATTGATTGGGCTAATTACTCAACAAAAGATGATAAGCATTGGTTCTATTACGGCTTGAAAAAACCAGTTGGACCGATGACATGGCAAGGAATCGAAGAAGTTAGTAAAAAGTATCCTGACCTTTTCGTTTCATACGAAAGTTCAGGCAATTCTGCAAAAATCAAGCACTGGCTCCCTGGAGAAATTATTATTACTGCAAGGGAAGAAATATCTAACCAAGGGGCTTAAAATCAATAGATTCATTTGGTTCGATTCAACTTAAATTATGCTGAAACAATAAATTTTGCCATTTTTTAAGTAAAGCCTTGATCGATTCTCATTCAAAATAGAATGTGAGTACTTATGGAAGTACTTATTTTCCCTGATGCCCTATCTCTTGCCCGTAAAAGTGCAGATCTTGTAGAATCTCAAATCAAAGCTTTTCCAGATTCTGTAATCGGATTGGCCACTGGCTCCACTCCGCTCGGTCTCTATGAGGAATTGATTATGCGGCATGCCGAACATGATCTCAGTTTTGCTCAGGTCAAAACCTTTAACCTCGACGAATATGTAGGGATTCCATCAAATCATCCTCAAAGTTATCGGACTTTTATGGATAAAAACCTTTTCAATCGGATAGACATTGATCAATCGAACACCCAAGTTCCCGACGGGATGGCTGAGAATCCTCTAGCAACAGGTCCTGCCTATGAAAAAATGATCGAAGATTCCGGAGGCATTGACCTTCAAATTCTAGGGGTGGGAACAGATGGACATATCGGATTCAATGAACCGACTTCTAGCCTCGGATCCATCACACGGGTCAAAACACTGACCCAGCAAACAATCGAAGACAATTCGCGTTTTTTCAGCCCGAATGAGTTTCAACCGAAATTAGCGATCACCATGGGAATCAAAACCATTTTGGATGCTCGCAGAATTCTCCTCTTAGCCCATGGAGAGAATAAGTCGAATGCCATACGCGATATGATCGAGGGACCTCTTGCTGCCTTTTGCCCCGCGTCTGCTCTGCAGCTACATCAACGGACAACCATATTAGTGGATGAAGCCGCAGCCTCTAAGCTTTCCCTTAAGGGTTACTATAAGTTCGTAGGTGAGATGCAGGACGAACTCGTTCGGAAACACCGCCCTTCAGATTGGATATCTCGCTAACTAAAGAATTTTTATGAGTGAAAACAAAATCCGAGTTTTAGTTGTTGGTGCAGGAAATATGGGTAGATCTCATGCCCTTGCCTACGCATCCATTCCTGAATTTGAAATTGCCGCCGTCTGTACTCGTAGCCCTGAATCGCGTGCCAAGCTGATGTCAGAACTGCCTAGTGGAACTCCTGGAACAGACAGCTACGAGCAGGCTCTGACAGAGCTGCGTCCCGATGCGGTATGTATCTCTACATATCCCGACACGCACTACCCTTTTACCAAGCTTGCTCTTGAAGCTGGTTGCCATGTATTCACTGAAAAACCTCTGGCTGAAAGTAGCGAGCAATGCCGAGAGCTAGTAGATCTTGCTAGGACTCAAAAAAAAGCTTTGGTTGTAGGTTATATACTCAGGCAACACCCAAGCTGGATAAAATTTGTTGAAGTAGCCAAAACTCTGGGTTCTCCTCTTGTTATGAGAATGAACTTAAATCAACAATCCTACGGTAAAAACTGGGAAACTCATAAAAGTTTACTTTCCTCTATTTCCCCAATCGTTGATTGTGGAGTTCATTATGTCGATGTCATGTGCCAAATGACTAGATGCAAGCCAGTTCGAGTGTCTGGCATCGGAGCCCAACTGACCAACGAATTACCCAAAGATAAGATCAACTACGGTCATCTTCAGGTTACATTCGAAGATGGCAGCGTAGGCTGGTATGAAGCGGGTTGGGGTCCGATGATGAGTGAAACGGCGTTTTTTATTAAAGATGTTGTTGGACCTCTAGGAAGTGCTAGTATTGTGGCTACCGAAGCAGGCTCTCGGGGAAAATCTTCTGATGTGGACGCCCATTGTCAAACCGAGCGAATTCTCCTGCACCGAAGTCATAAGAACGAAGAAGGAGAGTTGGAAGCAAATGATGAGTACATTGATTTAGATGATGAACCCGACCATGACGAGCTTTGTAGAAGGGAACAGCTATTCTTCCTCGACGGCATTACCGAAAAAGCTGATCTCAGCGAGCACCAAAACAGCGCAATTCTTGCGAGTGAGATTGTTCTAGCCGCTGATAAGTCATTTCGTACGGGTGAAACTCTCAGTCTTTAACTGAAAAATCTGACTTTCTCCACTTCCGGTATCTGTAATAATAAATAACTTCAGGGTCATAAATCTTTTCGTTTTGGTATAATTGCTTGAATGGATAGCCCCGACACCGAGACTTTATTTGTTGCTGAACTGACTAAAGCACAAACTAAAATGAGAATCTATTTGGCCAAGCTACTGGCCAATTCCCCCTCCACGGATGATGTGCTACAGGAATGTAATAAGGTGCTCTGGGTTAAAAGGGATGATTGGGATCCGGAAACTATTTTTCTGAAATGGGCCTATCGGGTATGTTTTTTTCAGGTAAAAGCATATTTTCGTAATCAAAGCCGTGAAAAACTCGTATTTAATGATGAACTCCTCGAAATCATGGGAAGAGAAGAACCGGATCTGGCTACTCCAAAGGAACGGGAGGTTGCGATGAACCAATGTTTGCAAAAACTTGATGTCCATGAGCGATCTCTCCTGCTTGAGAGATACCAAGGGGAACTAAGCGTGGATCAAATTGCCAAAAGGGAAGGCATACCCGCCAACACCCTTTCACAAAAGTTTTTGCGACTTAGACACCAACTATTGATCTGCATTCAATCGAATCTTCAAACCATTTGATCAATTTATGAAAAACTACCAAAAACTTGTGTGGAAACTGATAGACCGAAATATTTCAGATCGTGAGTTCAAACAGCTGCAAATTGAACTTTCATCCGATGTAAAACTTAGAGATTACTACCAACAATGCTTGGAAGCAGAATCAACCCTGGGCAACAGGCATCATACTCCTTTTTTAACTTTTACCGAAAAAAGCAAAGCCACTAGTAATAAGATCATATCTTTTTTTACTTATTCTGGGTGGGCCGCTGCTGCTGTATTGTTTTTGGCATTTTTCAAATCTCCTGATCGTCCATCCGCCCGATTGGTATCGGTTAAAAATGCCGATTGGAGAGGAATGGCGTTGGANGTTGGTCAACCTATTCCCCGTAAAATGCTCCATCTACAAAAAGGTGCAGTGGAAATTGATTTCTCTTCTAATACCAAGGTTGTCGTGGAAGCACCCGCCTATTTTCAAATAACAGACGAAGGAACTATGGTTCTGGGCAAAGGAAAGATAACTGCTACGCACCAGGGGGATAAAGGCACTTTTAAAGTTGAAACACCAGTCGGGTCGATCGTTGATTTGGGNACTCAATTTGGAGTCTTTGTGGATCACAGTCAACACCAGTCCACCATCATTACCAAAGTCTTTGAAGGAAATATAAAGTTTTTGGGAAATTCAGGGACAAATCGGTTTTTCAATAATGGAGAAAGTGCTATCATTCGGGGAACCAATACTGGGAATGGAGTGAAAATTCTTGTTAACCATCCATATGCTCAACTGAATCCACTCCCAACCCTTTCAGGCAAGCAGGATCAAATACCCGAATCTATCAATTACCGGAAAAATCTAGATGATGAGATAAATAAAAGATCCCCTGAAGAATTCGATGCCGTTGACTTAATGCTTCAGGGAAACATCTCTGCACAAATCAATTACTCGATGGTCAAAGGAATCGCAGACGCACTAGATCAAAAAGTCCAAATCCTACAAAACGCTCAGCATCAGTACACACCTCTAGATGAGGTCACATTTGCCGAGGCGGCGATGCTCGAAATTGAAGCAATGGCTCGATCCATCGTCGATAGTTATGTGGAGTTCTCTAAAATCAGGTATTGGGAAGCCTGCCAGACTGCCGAAATCACTTGGGATGAGAAAAAAGACCAAAACGGTCAAATTACGCATCGCATCCCCCATGCCCAAAGGCTTGCTCAACCAAGAGAAGGGAATCGGTTATTGAAAAATCTCGAACAAATACGGGAATGGATATCAAAAGTGCATTTGATTCATGAAGAAAAAGGTATGGGATGGGCTTCTCAATTTGGTTGCCCGGAAGACGGTAAGGCCATTTTTGACAAAAGAAATAAGAAACTATTGGCCATCACTTATGCGATTGATTCAATCAAATCAAACTTAGACTGATTTGTTTTCGACAGGAACGATTGCTATATCATTTACAAACTAGCTCTACTTGCTAGACGAGTATTGATGGAAAACATTCCCCCCTTCTCCATCTGCAAAATCTAACCAAGTAAGTCTTTTTTTATCTANGATTTCATAATTTTGTACCTGATCATCCAGGGTACCTTTATTAAAAAAATACTGAGTTCCCTTTCTTTCCTGTTGTTAAGGACATATGTACTGATAAAATTATTACAATGTCACTTTTGCGGATTCATTCAATCGCCATTCCTCTCATATTCCTCTTCAGTTTTCTTTCNGCAAGAGAGGTAGACTTCACCAATGATGTGCGTCCCATTCTTTCTGAATATTGCTTCCACTGCCACGGCCCGGATAAGAGCACTCGGGAGGCCAAGCTTAGGCTTGATTTATCTGAAGGTGCCTTGCGAGATCTCGGNGGATACTCNGCNGTTNTTCCCGGNAANCCNGAGNATAGCGAATTGGTCTTCAGGCTTCATAGCNANGATAAAGANGAANTNATGCCTCCNCCNGAAACCGGNAAACGGCTATCCGAAAAACAAAAGAAAATCCTCGAAGATTGGATTAAACANGGNGCTNTCTATGAGGAACATTGGTCTTTTCTTCCNATTGATACCCCCTCGGTTCCAACTNNGTCCACCAAAACTAAATCCAAGCATCCGGTGGATCGTTTCTTGGCAAAAANACTNGAATCAGAGGCTTATTCCTTTGCTCAGCCAACAGAAAAGAAAACGCTTCTTCGTCGCCTGTATTTTGACTTACTGGGCATGCCCCCTACCCTGAAAGAAGCCAATCAATTTTTAAAGGACAAATCAGATGCTGCCTACGACGATTTAGTCGACCGTTTACTGGCGGACCAAAGATTTGGGGAGCGCATGGCAGTACACTGGCTGGATCTTGTCCGATATTCCGACACGATCGGTTATCATAGTGACAATTTCATGGAGGTTTCCGCCTATCGTGACTATGTCATCGATGCCTTCAATCAAAATATGAGCTACGATCAATTCGTAATTGAAAACCTAGCCGGTGATCTCATCCCCGAACCCAGCAGACGCCAAAAAGTCGCTTCCGGTTACAATCGTCTTCTTCAAACCACACAAGAAGGAGGTGCCCAGGCTGCCGAGTATACAGCCATTTACCAAGCCGATCGGGTTCGAAACTTTGGGGTAGTCTGGCTGGGTGCGACCACCGGATGTGCCCAATGCCATGATCACAAGTTCGACCCTTTCACAATTAAGGATTTTTATTCTCTCGCAGCTTTTTTTGCTGATCTTCAGGAAAAACCTGTGGGCAGAAGAAATCCTAATCTGTATCTACCGACCAAAGAACAGGAAACAAAGCTCTCAGAACTTGAACTGGTTAAAAAAGAATCTGAACGAAAAAGAAACCTTCAACAACCAAAGATCCAGCAAGAAGAAAAGGAATTAGCTAAAAAACTTAAAGAGATGCTTGCCAACTTCTTATATTCCGAGCCAAACAAAGATGAAGTCCAGAAGAAGCAAAGAATTTTCGTCGAAGATTCTGCCCCGTCTGATGCGGATCTGAATGGTGAGTGGAAACTTACAGAGACCCCTGTTTTCTCCGGATCAAAGTCAATTATTCGGACTGGGAAGGGAAACAATCAACACTACTTTATAAATTCTAAAAACCCCCATCATATTTTTTCAGAAGAAGATGAGTTTTTTGCCTATGTATACTTAGACCCCAAGAATCCACCCAAGCAAATTATGCTTCAGTTTAACGACGGCAGCTGGTCGCGCCGTGCTTATTGGGGCGAATCCCTAATACCCTATGGAAAAGAAAATACCACAAGCCGTCTAAAAATTGGCTCATTACCTGAGCTGAAAAGATGGGTTCGTCTTTCTGTAACAGCCAAGAAAATGGGCCTAAAGCCAAATGATAAAATCAATGGGATTGCCTTCACCCAGTGGGATGGAACACTTTATTGGGACAAGGTGGGAGTAAATGCAAAAATTGATCCCAGGCAAGATCCTGATTTTTCACTCAA
>NHCX01000034.1 GCA_002168015.1 Verrucomicrobia bacterium TMED44 | reverse complement strand
CCATTAACATTATTGAAAGTGTAAAGTCTGAAGTAAATGCGACCGAGGCACTTACTCCAATGCAAATTTGAATATTTTTGTCTGGAAATAAATATAAGGTGAGCTTTTGACCGTATGAGTACTTTTATAAGTAAACAAATAATATGAGAAGAGAGCTATATTAAAGAAGTTTTCTTAAGTGGAATAACAGAAATAAAAGTTGCCAAAGATTGAACTGGCTACCCAATCCGCTACCCAGTCAATTATATAATGAGTCTCGGACCCTACTTTTAACAGATATCGACTCGGAAATGAATCGATTCGAATGATTTATCACAGCCCTGAAATTCTTTGAGCAGGAGGTCCTGATTGGATTTCAGATGGGAAATATCTGTTATGGATCGAGATCCCCGCTAATACTTTGGCTAAAGTAGAGTTGATTTATTTTCGTAAGTCTTTAGGCAATGGTAACGGCAAGACTTTTTACCTTTGAGATCGGCAAATTTCTTGTGAACAAGGCAATCAAAAAGAGTTTCGTTATCAATTTGATGTTTTCATTGCTGAACTCACCGACTATTTTGTATGAGTCAATTATAATCCATCAAACCATGCCTTTGTTCTTTCAGATGATTAAATGTGGTTCAAGGATACTAGTTGTGGGAGTGTAATGAATCGTAAATGAAAATTTAGATACGGAAAGTGTACAACCTGTTGGTAAAGAAACATTTTACGGAATTAATGAGATAGACGAAAAGGTACGAAAATTACAGATAAGAGTTTAAAACCCAAGGGATTATACTTTAGCTCAGATGATCAAAAACTATAAGTTTCTGATACTAGTGCGTCTCATTACTTAGATGCTGTTTGTGGAAATAAAGGCAAAAGGATTGGGTAATATTTACTTCATGAGGTTTGCACTAACTTCTGCTTTGATAGAAAAAATAATTTACTTCTTATGACCGTNCATAATTCGATTTATGCCTTGTATATCAAGAAAAGATGAGTGCATTTCTGTTGATTAATACTAAATATATTTAAATATTTTTATTTTCGAAAACGAAGTTTCCCATTTTTTGATATAGTTCGATAGTAACAACCAGACCTTGGGTGCCCTTGCTCATCCTTGGTGTGGCAAGCNCCTTTCCCTTTTGGAATAACGCGGTATAAAATGGAATTTTGTTCACAGTTTACTGCAATTTCTACAATTTCTAGAAAGTCACCTGAAGTTTTACCTTTAATCCAAAGTTCATTTCGGGAAGTACTCCAAAAAGTCGCCATATTTTCTTTTTGAGCAGTATCTAAAGCTAATTGGTTGACATATCCCACAATAAGAACTTCACCGGTATTTNCATCTTGTGCGACTGCTGGAATGATATCTTCATTACNNGCGGCTACTTTTTTTAATTTTTGAAAATCTAAATTTAGAATATTTCCTTCTTCTAAGGTGTGGTGATTCATTATGAATTTATGAGATAGCAGTCTAGGAATTAATATTTAATTAAAATANCCTATTCGATTTCATTGAGCAAGTANTCGATAAGTTTTTGCATACTTGGCAATGATGCTGTGGTGTTTTCTGCGACCTCTTCATGGCTCAAGAGTGAGTCTGATAAACCTGCAGCTTTATTTGAAATGCATGACAAACCTAATACTTTCATGTTTAGTGCATTAGCTATCATTGCTTCTGGTGCAGTGGACATTCCTACTGCATCTGCTCCGATTGTTTGAAAGGCCCGAATTTCAGCAGGTGTTTCAAAAGCCGGACCCATGAGGGCAAGGTANACACCCTTTTTTAATGAAATTTGCATTTTCGATGCAANTTTCTCTGCTAAATAGATTAGNTCTTTATTGTAGATTTCNGTTTGATCAGGAAATCTGGGTATTTGTGGATGAAANCCTTCCCCTATGAGCGGGTTGCCGTTCATCAGATTGATATGATCTTCGATCATCATTATATCGCCCACATTTAAGAAATCTGAGATACCACCTGCAGCGTTTGTTAAAATAAGTGTANCGCATCCAATTTCTTTTGCTAGAATAACTGGCATTCGAACGGTACCCCACCCTACCCCCTCATAATAATGCCTTCTGCCTTGGTAAATCATGGCATAACCAATTTTGGTTTCAATGAGAAGTAGGTTACTGGTATGCCCATCTACTGTAGTGTCTGATAAGCACTTAATTTCTTTNAATGGTATTNCATCTACTACCTTTAAATGAGCAGTGATTTCCCCCCACCCTGATCCGCATATCATTGCGGTAGTCGGTAGTTTAGACCGCCATCTTTTATTTAGATGTTCAAGACTTTGCCGTAGTATGTCTTCATTTTCTAGCGAAGGCTTATTCATACTTCATAACTTCATCATTAGCGTTAATTTGAAGTTGATTTTTCCCGTTTGTTATCTCGGTTGGTACTGTTCTGCCAATAATCTGTGCTTCAATATTGAATGTTTTAGCTATATTAAGCACTAGGTCTACATGAGATGAACTGCAAAAAACTTCTAAGCGGTGTCCCATATTATACACTTGATGCATTTCTCGAGATTCAGTTTGAGATACTTTTTGAATCTCACTAAATACAGGGGGTGGTTCGAATAGATTGTCTTTAATATACTTTACACCAGTTCCAAATCGTAGGCATTTGGTCTGCCCTCCCCCCGAGCAATGTACAGCCCCCACAAGTTCATTCCCGAGTTCATTGGCAATGTTTTTAAGTAAAGGAAGATAAGTTCGGGTTGGACTCAGTAAAGCTTCTCCCACAGTTAGGTTCGACCCAGGAAGCGAATCAGACATTTTGTATGGTCCACAATAAATATATTCTTGATCGGTTAGCGGATCATGAGTTTCGGGGTAGTTTTGGGCATAATGTTTTGAAAGAAGCTCGTGCCTGGCACTCGTTAATCCATTACTTCCAATTCCACTATTATAATTTTTTTCGTAGGTTGCTTGCCCAAAAGAAGAGAATCCAATTATCGATAATCCAGGACAAATCCTTGCATTGTCGATAATTTCACTTCTTTTAGCTACGGCTACTGCACATGAGTCGACGGCAACAGTTCCTGTCAGATCCCCCACATCCGCCGTCTCTCCACCACCGCTTTCCACATTGATTCCAAGATCCCGCAAGCTTTGGAGAAAGTTTTCCGTTCCCTCAATGAGAGCAGCGAGTGCTTCTCCAGGAAAATTACGAGCATTACGGTTAACCGTGCTAGATATGACAATCTTATCCCAAATGCCCACACAGGCTAGATCGTCTAGATTCATCACAAGACTATCCTGAGCAATTCCGTGAAAGACACTCACATCGTCATTTTCTTTGTAAGCGAGATATCCAAGAATTGACTTAGTACCTGCTCCGTCTGAATGAATTACATTACAAAGCGAAGGGTTTCCAGTTAGTAAATCCTGGGTGACTTTACAAAAGGTGCCAGAAAAAAGTCCTTTGTCCATATGATCCACCACTGCATGGACTTCATTCTTANTCGAGGAGACGCCGCGTTTGGAATATCTGCTATTTTCTTCCATCTGTTGCATCTTGACTGATCATTATCCTGTTCAAAAGCAATTATTTTTTGTTTACACTAGTCTGTGATTTCAAAATTCAGAGTACAACAATATAACAGCGCACACTCATTTTTAAGGAATACATCCTCTTTTCTTAGTCAAAATGAAAGTATGAATAACTTATTTTGGGAAGTATTAAAAAAATGGAATGATGGAAAAAAAATCTATTGGGCGGGAAATTTATTTCGAAATCATCAGGTTGCTATGAGTGCTATTATTACAACAAGTCATTACCTTCTACTTTCCACGGGAGAAACATCCTCTTTAAAAAGGTTGTGTGCATATGGAAAAAGAAAAAAATGGAAACTTAATGGCGTTACAGGACCTTCAAAACAAGCTGAAATATTTGCAAGATTTTGGCAAAACCTCGAGATGGAGGAATCTTTAGCTAAGAGTAAAGACTTTGAGATTTTCCATTCTGCTGATGCTGTATCTCGATTTACTTTAAAAAAAGGAATTTCNGTACAAAAAGCCACGAGTTTCGAGTGGCCGAGAATTCGACTATGGGCTATCCAGTTTGCTCATGAATCCAATCCACAGTTAGATCTACAGGCGTCTATTTTGATGGCAAAATCGATGTTGAACCATCAAAATCTATACCTTTTGAGAAAAGAAGGAAATACCCTTGGTATGGGAGGATTTGGGAGATTTACACCTAATAGAATGATTATAAACATGGTATTTATTTCCAAGGAATACCGCCGGAGAGGATATGCTTCTGCTCTTACAGAAAGTTTGATCCAAAAAGCACAGAAAACAGCCCTTTCAAAATGCCTTTTATTCAGTGATTATCTGCAAGCCGATAATCTATATAAGAAATTGGGATGTGAATCGGTCGGTCGGTTCTGTGAAATTAAATTTAATTAAATACCTAATCGACTGTTAGTCCGCAGTCATAGCTCTTTTTCCGTCCCTGAAAATTACGGAGACTTTGTCACCACGCAAAAGATTCTTTCCATCCTTAACAGCATCTCCGTTCCGGTCTCTTATAAATGCAAACCCTTTGTCCAAAGTATTTTGAAGACTACAACCTTCAAGTCGATTCGCTAGATAATGTAGTTTTACTGAGTTCTTATCCAGTATTCTTTTTGTCGATGTAATGAGCCTAGTTTCCAGATCGTCAATTTGTTGAATCCGTCTCTCAATTTTATGAATAGGAGAGCATATTTTTACTTTTGCATTTAAAAGCTCGATTTGATCATTGAGCATTTGAAGAAACTGACTTTTTACTTCATCAATACGGTGTTTCAGGGTGGAAAACTTTTCAATCTGTACGAGTTGCAATGAGCTTATGAGTTCAGCTGCAGCGGATGGAGTTTCAGCCCGGAGGTCTGCTACAAAATCAGATAAAACAAAATCAGTTTGGTGCCCCACGGCTGAAATTATCGGGATCTGTGATACTGAAATCTCGCGTACCAGTTTTTCATCGTTAAAAGCCCACAGATCTTCTACTGAACCGCCGCCCCGTGATAAGACAATAAGATCAAGGCTTGGATTTATCTGGCTAATTGTACGTAGAGATTGAATTAGTTTTGCTGGAGCAAGTGGTCCCTGTACAAGAGAAGGATACAAAAAAACCTCCCCTTTCCATTTTCTGCGTTTGATAATTGATAAAAAATCATGAATGGCTGCTCCTTCGGGTGAAGTTATTAAACCAATTCGAATGGGAAAGAGCGGAATGTCCTTCTTTTTCGCGGGATCAAAGAGCCCTTCTTTTTCAAAGAGTGACTTTAATCTTTCGAATTCTAAGCGCAAATTTCCAACTCCATCCTCCATTAAATGTCTAACCCTGATTTGACAGTCTCCTCTGGGTTCATACACGGTCACATCCCCAAATGCTAAATATTGTGAGCCTTCTTGCGGAGGATGATGCATATTTCTTGCGTCACCTCGAAAGAGGACGGCTTTCAGTTGAGCCTGACTATCTTTTAGTTGAAAATAATAGTGACCACTGGAATGAGCCTTTAGGTTCGAAATTTCTCCTCGGATCCAGACTTGTTTAAAGTTCTTTTCCAAAACTTTTCGGATTGATGAATTAAGCTCCGAAATTTTCCAAATCCTGGAATCCTCTTCGTGTGTTTGAAAAAGCTCAGATTGCATTTTTTTTCTTATTGATAATCACTTTTCCTACAACGAAAACCACAACAATGAGACTTATTCCTGCAGCAAGGTTCGAAAGGTTTCCGCTTATTAATCCAGCTGCTGCGTAGATATATCCAAACGAAGATACTGCAAGAATTGGAACAGAGACGAGTAAGTATAGATAGAAAGGCATTTTGATGGCCCCAAGGATGTAATTACTAAAGATAAACGGAATACCTGGCGTTAGCCTAAGGATGAGGCTCCAACTCACAAAATTAAAGTGTTCGCTTCGAGGTATTTTGACAGGTTCAATTTTAAATAAGCCCATCAATCGGTTTACGAATGATATTCCACAAATTCTGGCCANCCAATAAGTCCAGCAACAATTTAAGCTTAATGAAAGAGTTCCAAGAGAGGCAGACAGCAGTAGGCTNTGGGATTCGCCCCAAATCCCGGCAAAAGCCAGAAGTGGGCTAACGGGAAGAATAAATGCGGGCAAAACAATAATTGAAACGAATAGAAGAGGACCATTCTNTGTAAGAACATTAGAAAATGTGTCCCATGTTTTATAAATAAAGATTTTATGTTCCGATTTTAAAAAACTGTCCGAGGAGAAAAGNAGGACAAATACCAATATCACTACTGTAAAAGCCATTAGGAGCAAGAGGCCTTTTCTTGCATTCATTTTCAAGGAATTTGCTAAAGGTTATTCTTTGGAGGAATTAGAATCAATGTTTACATTATTCCACGAATCGAAATGGAAGGTAGAATTAGATTCATATACTGGTTGATTGTCGCCATTAGCGTTTTTCCATGTGTTGTAAAATGGTACAAGTAGGAATAAAAACACGAAAAAAATGGAAATCCATAATAGNAATTCTANTTTGGAAAAGCCTGATTTNTTTTGACCAATTTGTCCCATTNGAATGANTATGTAGAGGAAACCTTTTGCAAACAAGGAAGAATTTAATCATTTAAATTTTAGCCAATAAAGAATTCCTGGTANCANAATAAAGGCGAAAGCGACTATACCCAAGATGATTTGTGCTTTGATTGNTTTCTTCCGGTTCTCTGGAGTGTCGGGTGACGGAGGTTGTCCCCATTCATCATCGTCTTTTGGTCCTTGCTCNTTTAATTGCTTTTGCATCAATCAATTAGTTTATCTANAAGAGAGTGTTTAAATTAGCAACTACAACAAAATTATTTAGTAATGTTTGAGCAAGTCACAGTCATCGGACCCGGATTACTAGGATCATCTTTGGTTTTGGCGATACAGGAAAGAGGTTTAGCAAAAAAGGTTGTCATTTGGGCAAGGAGTNAAAAAACAGCTGAAAAAACTCGTAAAAAACTACCAGTAGACNGAGTTGAGCAGGATTTGGAAAACTCTGTGCAAGGCAGTGATTTCGTTGTCATTTGCACACCTGTAGAAACAATAGCAGCNATTTTAAAAAAGATTGCTCCCATTGCAGAAGATGATTCGATTGTAACTGATGTTGGAAGTGTTAAAGCATTAATTTGCCAGGAAGCTAAAAATTTATTTAAATCTATGAGTGCCTCATTTATTGGTTCTCACCCCATGGCAGGATCTGAAAAATCTGGAATGGAAAACGCNGACCCAAANTTATTTATTAATCNGNCATGNATTATCACTCCTCTTGCATCTGAGGNAGAATTGGGAANAGATAAACTTTTAAATTTCTGGACTGAACTTGGNATGGTANCTTACAGGTTGGNCCCAAAGGAGCACGATCAAAAGATGGCTCTTTTTAGTCACTTACCTCATTTGGTGTCTTCAATTCTTTCGCATTCAATTAGCAGCCATGCTGAGGATGCAAGACAGTTGTCTGGGCAAGGTTTACGAGATACAGTTCGGATTTCAGGGGGTGACCCAAATTTGTGGACAGGTATTCTTTCTGAGAATAAAAATAATCTATTGGAAAGTCTTGATAAGTTCGAAGAGTCGCTAAAACTTGCAAGGTCGATTCTTACAGGACAGCAACGGCAAAGTCTTTGCTCTTTTCTTGAAGAAGCTGCTCAATTTAAAAAGTCATTAAAGGGCTACGAATGAATTCGATCCTAGAAATTACTCCTTTTACTAATCAATGCAAGGGATCGGTAGTAATTCCTGGATCTAAAAGTATATCCAATCGTGCACTACTTCTTTCATGCTTTTTAGAAAGTAAAGTTGATTTGCATGGAGTTTTAAAAAGCCAGGATGTTGAACTCATGATTACTGCACTTAAAAGTCTTGGAATTCAAATAAATGAAGACTGGGAAGCCAAGAAAGTAGAAATTCAGGGATGTGGCGGTTTTGCACCAGTAAAAAACCAAGAGATTGAGGTGGGTAATGCAGGTACTGTCGCTCGCTTTCTGACCGCATGGTTGGCCGTTCAGGATGAGGCTGAATACAGTTTAGATGGTTCAGAGGAAATGAGAGAAAGGCCAATTGGTGAGTTAATGGGTTTCTTTCAATCGGAAGGTATTGAGGTCAATTACCTCAGGATGAACGGTTTTTTCCCTTTTCGTATGAAAACGAAAAAAATCCAAACTTCCCATTGGGAAATAGATGCCTCAAAAAGTAGCCAGATGCTTTCCGCTTTAATGATGATTGCTCCTTTATCAGGAGAATCCCGAAAAATCACATTTCCTCAGGGTACAGTCTCAAAACCTTTTTTAGATATTACTAGCCAGATGATAAAAAAATTTAGTGGAGACGAGACTTATCATTGTAAAATCGGAAGTAATGAGATTGAAATAGTAGCTAAATATAAGCGGAAAGATAACTTTGCATACTTGGTGGAACCTGATGCAACAGCCGCCAGTTATTTTTTAACACTTCCTCAAATTGTTGGTGGATCATGCGAGGTCATCGGCGTTTGGGATGATATGTTACAGGGTGATTCCAAGTATTCAGTAGTTCTTCGAGATCAAGGGGCAAGAGTAGAAAATGGATCAAAAGGTTTGGTTTCCTTTGGGGATCAAATTTTAAAAGGGGGGAAATATGATTTTAATGACATTTCAGATACTTTTCTTACCCTTGCAGCAATTAGCCCATTACTTTCAACTCCCCTAGAAATTTACGGAATTTCACACACCAGATTACAGGAAACAGATCGAATAAGTGCCATGGTAAATGAACTTAAAAAGTTAGGGCAAGAAGTGTTGGAAACCAAGGATAGTATTAAAATAAGGCCAGATTTAAATAAATTAAAGGAGCTTGCCCGGAATCAAGTTTCGATTGATACTTATGAAGATCATCGAGTTGCCATGTCTTTTGGAATACTTGGATCATTTGATCTTTTTGGCAAAGGTTTACCTTGGTTGAAGATTAAGAATCCAGGTTGCTGCTCAAAAACCTATCCTGATTTCTTTGAACAACTTGAGAATTTAAGAGTAGGATCTGCCACTTGAAGAGATGACTGACTTCATAACTATAGCTATCGACGGAGGCGCCGGTACTGGTAAGTCTACCCTTTCCAGTTTGTTATCTGAGAAAAATAATTATTTGTATGTGGAGACAGGTTCTCATTACCGGGCTTTAACTTGTATTCTTTTGAAACAAGGCCTAGCTCCTGAAAATGTAACTAATTTTGTGAATGAAAATCCTGTAGTTATAGAATCAGAAATAATTAAAAAACGATCATATATCGTAATTAACCAATCAAATTTTATTTCAGAAAATCTCAGAAGTCAGAATGTGAACGAAAATGTATCTTATTTTGCAGCTATACCTGCCCTCAGAAAATCACTTTTTAATTACCAGCGTTCTCAGATTAATTTAGCCAGACGAGAGAATTTTAGCGGAGTTATCTTAGAGGGTAGAGATATTGGCACTAAAATATTACCTGATGCGGATTTAAAAGTATTCTTGCATGCAGATATAAATACTCGGATCCAAAGACGCAACACCGATGGAGAATCGGATACAATAATCAAAAGAGATCAAATAGATAGTAATCGTAAGGATGCACCTCTAGCTTGTGCGGAGGGAGCACTCTCAATAGATACAGGGAAATATTCAGCACAGGAAGTTTATGACATAGTAATGGAGTCTGTGAATTCTTTTTAATGAATTTTATTTATCGTCTAGCCCAAAATATCTCCTTCGGATATTTAAAGATTTTTCATAGATTCAAGGTAAGCGGTTTGGAAAATATACCCCAAACGGGTCCTTTTATTTTAGCGTGCAATCATGCAAGTTACCTAGACCCTCCTGCAGTCGGATGCAAAATACCAAGAAACCTGCATTATTTTGCAAGGAAATCGCTTTTCTTTTGGCCATTAGGGCATCTGATTAGAAATCTTAATTCAATTCCGGTAGATCGTGCTCAATTGGATCTTAGCACACTGCGAAAAGTGTTTAAAATCCTTAAGCAAGGGGAACCAATATTAGTCTTTCCAGAAGGCACTAGAACACCAAATGGAGTGATTCAAGTCGCTCAAAAAGGATTGGGGTTATTGGTTTCTAAAAGTGAAGTCCTTGTAATTCCGGCTCGTTTACATGGAACCTTTAATATCTTGGGTAAAGGGAAGTGTTTACCTCGTCTAGGAAGGCAATTATATTTAAATATTGGGAAGCCAATTACCTTTAATATTCAAGGTGGAAGCGAGAGTTCAAAAAAACGCTATCAATATATTTCAGATCAAGTTATGGATGAAATTAAAAAGCTTTAGGCTTATGAATTTAAATAAAGATTCATGTTTTCATTTATTCTTTTATTAATATTTTCGCACTCATCGAACTGGAAATTTCCCCCTGTAATCTTTTCATAGAGGTAAATATATCTAAGCGAAAGCTCCACTATTAATTCTTTTGGAGCTTGAGGTAAAATTCTATCATTGTAAGGATCGCAGTGTTTTTTAAACCACAATCTTAAAAACTCTTTGTCTATATTTTGTGGTTCATTTCCTGATGCGATTCTTTCTTCGTAATCTTTACTGATCCAATACCTGCTAGAATCTGGGGTGTGAATTTCGTCTATGACAATGATTTCATCTTTATGGCTTAGACCCATTTCATATTTAGTGTCGACTAAAACAAGACCATTTTTATCTGCTGTCTTTTGTCCAAAACGAAATAATTCTAGAGCTTTTTGTGATGATTCATTCCAATGATTTTCTGACATCCAGCCATCTGCGATAATTTCCATGGGAGATATAGGTCTATCGTGATTGCTTTCCTTTGTTGTGGGCGTGACAATTGGAAATTCGAGTCTACTATTTTTTTTCAGTCCATCCGGTAATGTGATTCCGCAATATTCCCGTTTGCCGGTTTCATAGTGCGTCCACAGTGATGTATTGGAACTACCTGTAATATAACCTCTTACTATAAATTCTATTGGGAATGGTCGTGCCTTTTGAGCTATTGTTACATTTGGGTCGGGTGTAGTAATTTCATGATTTTTTATAATATGTGATGTATTCCTAAACCACCAGGATGATATTTGATTGAGTGCTTGCCCTTTATATGGAATGGATGCCAAGATGCGATCGAAAGCAGACTGCCTATCAGTTGTTATTAAGGCATATGCATTACCTATATCATATCGATCCCGAACTTTACCCTGATACTCCATTGGAAAATCAATTTTAGATAGGGTGAGGCAATTGTTAATGTTACTTTCAATCCTCTGCCTATATCCATTATTACTATTCAGAGCGTCAATTTCCATTCTGTGTGATAAAGCATTATAATGAGAAATTATTCAAGCGTAACCAAAATTGAAATTTCGTTTCGTTGACGATAAAAGTAAGTACTGTTAGAAAATACTGAAGTTTATTAAATATTTCTTAAATGAGTGAAGATACATACGATCTAATTATTCTTGGAGGGGGACCTGCAGGATATGCTGCTGGTATTCGTGCCGGTCAACTTGGAAAAAAAGCCGTTGTTATTGAAATGGAGCGTGCTGGAGGTACATGTTTAAATTGGGGTTGTATCCCCTCAAAGGCTCTTTTAAAAAGCGCAGAGTCCTACCAGGCGGCACTGCATTCCGAGGTATTTGGATTTAGCTGTGAGGAGATAAAGGTTGATTTTGAAAAAGTGATGGGTCGATCGCGAAAGGTTGCAGACCAAATGGGCGGTGGAATTGAATTTTTATTTAAGAAAAATAAGGTTGAATACATAGTTGGCAAGGGAATGATCCATGCTGCCGGAATGGTAGAAATTACGGAAGGCGACAAAGCTGGAACTTATTTGAAGGGAAGTAAGATAATGATTTCTACGGGTTGCAAACCCAGAACTTTGCCTGAAATCGCAGTTGATGGAAAGAGAGTGATGACATCCCGGGAAGCTTTGGCGATCACTGAGCAGCCAAAGACTATCGCGATTATGGGTGCAGGTGCAATTGGTGCAGAGTTTGCTTATTTTTTAAATGCCTTCGGTACAAAAGTGACGCTGATTGAAATGTTGCCTAAAGTACTGCCCGTTGAGGATGCCGAAATATCTGATGCTTTGCATAAATCATTTGCTGAACAGGGAATTGATTGTCGGGTTGGCACCCGTGTTGACTCGGTGGAGGTTGGAGAAAATGGCGTTTCGCTTACATTGGGTAATGATCAGGGAAGTGAAAGCCTAGAGGTTGAATCCCTCTTGCTGGCAATCGGTGTAGTTCCTAATCTTGATGGTGCAGTTTCAGAAAAACTAAAAATAGATACTGTGAAAGGTTATCTGAAAGTAGACGAAAATTATGAAACCTCAGAATCCGGAATTTATGCTACCGGTGATATTGTCGGTCCTCCCTGGTTAGCTCATATTGCCACCTATCGTGCAATACAGGCTGTTAATGGAATGTTTGGTCATTCGCAACCTGTTCCAGTTGATGCATTTCCGGGTTGTACCTACTGTCAGCCACAGGTTGCAAGTATTGGTTTAACAGAGGAGAAGGCAAAAGAGGAAGGTATCGAATACAAAGTCGGTAAGTTTCCTTTTGCGGCATCCGGGAAAGCCGTAGCGGTGAATCATTCGGAAGGCTTTGTGAAGGTAATTGTTGGTAAGAAATACGGAGAGATTTTAGGGGCTCATATTATCGGATCGGATGCTACTGAGTTGATCACCGAGTATGGGTTGGCGATGAAATTGGAAGCCACCGTGGACGAAATTCATGGAACAATTCACGCTCACCCGACTATGAGTGAAGCTTTAGCGGAAGCCGCTGCCGCCGCTCATGGCGAAGCAATACATATTTAAATAAATTTTATTCTGAAGTTCATAATTTGGTTTCTTCTGCTGGTTTCCTTAGGGGCAGAGAGTGTAGAAAGACCGAAGGTTAAAATTTCCCGAGTAATGACTTGGGTTCCCCCTTATGCGACGAGCATTTGCTTGGATCGGTTGAATGAGTCATTTGAGGAGATGGGAATGAAAAATGGACTTACTCACTTGGGCCTTCAGTTTTGGCGTCCTACCATTAAGGGTCAAATTGAGTTAGTTGATAATTTTAAGCCAATTAATGATTCAACCATTATAAACTTTCGTAAATGGGGTAATGTTCACGATGTTCGAGTGTTGCTATGCATCTATAATGGAACCCGGGAGGGTTGGAACTGGGATTTAGCCCAAAATGCATTTGATACGCATCGAAAAAAATGCATTCAATCCTTGGTTGCTGAAACCGTGCGACTAAAGCTAGACGGGGTTGACATCGACTTTGAAGGTAAAGGGAAATGTGAGGACGATAAGAAGGCATTTGTTAAGTTTATTATGGAGCTATCCATTGCACTTAAGGCGAAGGGAAAGGAGCTAACCGTTGATAGCTTTGCATACAAGTGGAATGCACCAAACCAAGGCTGGTGGAAGTTGCTACTTCCATATGTTGATGCCCTTCATGTAATGGGTTATTCAGAAACCGGATCAAAATCAACGGGTTGGAGATCGTATGATTTCCTAAAAGCTGCCGCGGGAAAGTATTCCTCCAAACTTCTCATTGGAGTTCCCAGTCATACGAGCAATTGGGAGAAAGCTTCAGTTCGGGAGCACCTGGCATGGATCGCGAAGGATCCTTCCGTTGGTCTTGCCATTTGGGATGCTCAACTAAAAGATTCCAAATGGAGAACCAAAGAGATTTGGCAAATGATTTCAAGAATTAAACAAAGCGAAGATCAAAATGGTACTGATTCACCATCTATTATTTCTGAGCAGAAGAGATAGGTTCGCCTGAGCAAATAATTTGATTCCCGTTAACGAATATTAATCAAAATTTTAAAATATATATTTAAATTTGATGAAATTTTGAACGGGTGACAAAACCCTGCTCGTAATAGTTTAATTTTTATACGAACTTTTTTTAAAGCGGTTCGAATCGGCTTACGTTATAAAAGTTTTTGATCACATGAACATAGATTTTGGTAGTCTTCACGGAACGATACCCGGGGAGTTCCGGTGCCGTCCGAATGTCCGCCCCATCCTCTAGAATATGTTTGGCAAAACAATGGCGGAGCAAATGAGGCACCACCCGTTTTTCGATACCCGCTTTTCTTCGCATTATTGAGGAATGCATTTTGATAGGAATTCTCCAAAGCAGGGTGACGAAGCATCTCTTCACTTAGATGGTTCTTTGCAAGTAGGATATGTAGGAAAAGGTACTGCCCGTTTAGCTCTCTCTAAGTTACGCTGAATTTACGAGCGAGTGTTTCGG
>NHCX01000033.1 GCA_002168015.1 Verrucomicrobia bacterium TMED44 | reverse complement strand
TGATCATTCACAGCAGTCGAATATTCACTAAAAACTTCGTAATCTCCAAGCCTCGTGGCTTTTTGTAACTTATGGATGGTGGTCGGATTGAATAAATGTTTCTCACCTGTTGCCCTCCATTGGTAAACTCCCCCAGGGTCCAAAGGTAAAGAACGTTCATCAGGTCGGGGTGCAAATGCAAAACTGTGCCGATGACGGGCTTCTGCAGCAATAGCATCGATTCCAATTCCTTCAACTCTCGTAGCAGTTTTGGTAAAATACTTGTCGATGAATAATTGATTTAATCCAATTGATTCGAAAATTTGAGCTCCCCGATAAGACGCCACCGTAGAAATTCCCATTTTAGACATGGTCTTAATGACGCCATTTAAATTTGCTTTCAGGAAATGCTTACATGCAATCGCCGGATCTCCTTGGATATCACCAGAGGTAATCATATGGCGAACCGTTTGAAGAGCTAAATATGGATTGATAAGGTCGGCTCCGTAACCGATTAAAAGTGCAAAATGTTGCACTTCACGTGGTTCGCCTGACTCGACCACAAGGGAAACCTTAGTTCTGGTTCCATTTCGGGTAAGGTGATGGTGAAGGCCAGAACATGCTAATAAAGCGGGAATGGCTGCATGCTCGGGAGATAGGTCACGGTCTGAAAGAATTAAAATGTTAACTCCTTCAATAATTGCTTGATCTGCTTTTCTGAATAATTCTTCAAGTGCGATTTCAAGGTCTTCCCCATGAAGCCTTTTATTATTAGGCTTAAAAAGCATTGGTAATGTCGAAGACATAAAGCCAGAAGGCAACTTTCCCCTAAGTTGGGTAGTCTGCATGTCGTCAATCAGAGGTGAGTCATATTTAATCAACCGGCAACTCCTAGGACCTGGATTTGTTAAATTACCCTCTGAGCCAACAAAGCTGATCGAAGCTGTAACCAATTCCTCTCTAATTGGGTCGATGGGAGGGTTGGTTACTTGAGCAAATAATTGTTTAAAATAATTATAAAGGGATTGTGATTTGTCAGAAAGAACAGCAAGCGGAGAATCGTTGCCCATCGATCCGAGTGGTTGTTTTCCGGATTGAGCACTGGGTCCGATCAAAAAGCGTAAATCTTCAAAAGTGTAACCAAATGCTTTTTGTTTTTCTACAATATTAGTAGTGTCATCAACATTTTTGAGTTGAGGCAGAGGAAGAGAGTTCGAGTTAACCATCGATTCTTTCAACCACTCTCCATAAGGCTCTTCTTGGGCAATAGATTTTTTCAGTTCCGTATCATCAATGATTCTACCCTGATTCATATCAATCAAAAACATTCTACCGGGTTCAAGCCTTCCTTTTTTGATAACCTTTAGAGGATCTATTGAAGATAGAACGCCAACTTCTGAAGCTAATATTACTTTATCATCGCTTGTAACATAGTAACGGGATGGTCTGAGTCCGTTACGGTCCAAACAAGCACCGATTTGCGTTCCGTCAGAAAATGCGATGGATGCAGGCCCATCCCATGGTTCCATCACACAGGCATGGAATTCATAAAAATCTCTCTTAAATTGGGGCATGTCCTGATGTTTTTCCCATGGTTCGGGAATCATCATCATCATGGCATGGGACAAACTACGGCCCGAGAGAATCAAAAATTCTAAACAATTATCAAATTTTTGAGAATCTGAACCATCTTCACGAATGATAGGTAATAATTTTTTTACATCATCCCCAAATACATCACTAGCGAGTTGCATCTGACGGGCGTATAACCAATTTTCATTTCCTCTGACGGTATTTATTTCGCCATTATGACATAAATACCTAAACGGCTGAGCTCGGTGCCAACTTGGAAATGTATTCGTCGAGAACCTCGAATGAGTTAGGGCAAGTGCAGACTCCATTAATGGGTTGCTAAGGTCTGGGAAATAATCTGTCAGTTGCTCTGTTGTTAACATTCCCTTGTAAGTCATGGTTTTTGAAGAAAACGAACTTACATGAAAACTAACATCAGGGTCGTCCGAGCTGAAGCGAAGTCGATGACTGATAATTCTCCGGACTAGGTAAAGTTTTCTTTCAAATGGAAGACCCTTCTCAATACTATTGGGTCTTTTAACAAATAGTTGCTCCATTGTAGGTTCACACTCAAAAGAAGCTTTTCCGAGAATCTCACTTTTGACAGGGACCTTTCTCCAGCCTAGTAACTCAAGACCTTCCTCAGATAAGACCTCGGCAATAATATTTTTTTCATGGGTGTACAATTCAGAATCTTTTGACAGATAGATGAAAGCAGCACCGTAATCTCCTTCGTCAGGAAGATGAAGAGAGACTTCATCTGCACAAGCTTGTGACAGAAACTTATGGGGTAATTGTATAAATATACCTGCACCATCTCCGGTAATGGGATCACAACCACAACCACCGCGATGGTCGAGATTAACACAAATTTCAAGTGCACCTTGTACAATGTCATGGGATCGCCTCCCCTTCATATCGACAATTAAGCCGATACCGCAATTTTCATGTTCATTGGATGGATCGTAAAGACCTTGTTTGGTTGGTGAAGTCATGAGATAAAATTTTATACAGATTATTATTACCTGCAAGTTAGAGAACTAATTATTTTGAATTAGGAAAAAAATCGGTCAAGGTTATTAGCTTTGATATTAAGGTAGTAAGAGCGGCATTAATCCTAGTCATCGAATATTCACTGAGAAAGAATTGCCATCCATAATGAGAATTTGAGTTCGAAGCCTACAAAATAAAGATCAATATGTGACAAATTTATAAAAAAATGTATTAAAAAACAATTTGTTTCTCAGAAACATTTGCCAAAAACAATTTTTCGTAATTAAATGTTGAGATGGAAATAAAAGCATACTTAAAACCCCACTGCGGTTGGAGCATGGGCGTCAGAGCAATTATGGATAAGTACTCTCTAAACTACGATGATTTAGATATTATCAATAATCGCGAGATTTACGAGGAAATGGTTTCAAAATCAGGTCAACCACTTTCTCCTTGTGTTGAAGTTAATGGAATTATGCTTGCCGATGTCAGTGGTGAAGAAGTCGAAAATTATCTTCTCTCAAACAAATTAGTACAGGAGAATGAAAAATCAACTGAAGTGCCAATTGATGCGCCATGTTCAGACGAAGAACACGCGGCCATGCAACAAAATGAATCTAACAGTTCTCCAATCCGTTTTTTCTAAATAATTATGACTTATGTAGTAACTGAAAAATGTGTTGACTGTAAGTTTACCAGTTGTGTTTCAGTTTGCCCTGTAGACGCGTTTCACGATCTCCCCGACAGACTTTACATAAACCCTGAAACATGCATCGACTGCAATGCATGTATGGACGAATGCCCAGTTGAAGCCATTTACCCGGACATGGATGTACCCGAAGAACTTCAAGAGTGGATTGAACTCAATGAACAAGCAGAAGACCATCCGCAACTTGTTGGACAAATAGATGCTCTTAAGGGCCCGAAATGTAGTGATCCTAATGCAGATCAATAATTTCTTGCTCACCTAAAAATAAGTCAACTGTAGTTATATTATGCAGTAACTTCAAAAAAAAGATTGACTCATACTCTGATTGCCAACAATCATGAATCATGAAAATCAGAATTGTCAGTCTAAATAAGTCAATCTCCCTCAAGCAAAATGATTCACTTGATATTGCCAAGGGTAAACAAAACTACTCCCTTTTTATCTTCAAAACTGAAGCTCTCGTTAAAAGCGATGTAGGGATTAACGACATAAGTCCAGGTGACTGCATTTTAATTTCTCCCTCGAGCCCTATTTTCATTAAATCCAAAAAAGATTCAGTGCAATATGATCTCATTGAATTTAAAGGTTCTGATGCAACAAGAATGGTCCAACAGGTAGGGTTTTCTGTTAACACTGTTTTTACACCTATACAAATTTACTTCGCAGATGCTCTACTAGACAAAATCTCCAAAGAATGTAATGCGAATGATTTGCTCTGGGAAAGAATCATTGCTACTTCATTAGATGAACTGTTAAGCAAAATTGTTCGCTTCTCCAAACAAGATTTTGTTTTATCCATGCCCGATCATGCTCAGCGACTTAGAGAACTCAGATCCGAAGTTCATGAAAATTTTTCTAAACATTGGACCATTGGCAATATGGCAGAAATTATGGGATTGAGCTCAAGTCGATTTGCCTCTCTCTACAAACAAGTTTTTAATACAAGTCCAACCGAAGACCTCATTAAAACTAGGATAGAACAATCTAAGAAAATGCTTTCTGCGACTAAAGTGAGCGTCAAAAAAGTTTCAGTCGCTTGCGGATTTGAAAGTGTTCATTATTTTCATCGTGCATTCAAAAAAAGGATGAATATTACACCTAAACATTTCCAAAATCACATGCTATCGATGAAAGGATCTGTTCCAACTCAAGAAGACAACACTTCGCTTGATGCCTTATCGTTAAATTCTGATTTCTCTGGCACCATGGAAGTAATAGACGGAGAACTTGTTTTCCACGGTAGCGGCAGTGCATGGACCAATTTTATCGGTTATGGCGTTGAGGAATTGCGTGACAAACCCTTCATAAACTTTATCAGCCCAGAATATTTGGACTTAGCAATGGAAACTGTAAATCATATCATACAAGGCAATAATGTTTTTGATGTAGCTATTGCCCTAACTTGTAAGAATGGAGATACCGCAGGCATTGACTTTTCAGCCGTATCCAAAGGAGGAAGTTGGTTTTGGTTTGCGAAAAAGCAATTAGTTGAAGCATAATTTAATGGCAAAGACTTGTGTCTTTGCCATGAATGCAATAATTCGTTTTTATGAATTTGCATTTACCATTAAAGGTTTTTCTTGCTCTCCATACAGTCTGCCTAAGCAGTATTTTATGCCAGGATGTAATTACCGAAGTTTCTCAGTTAACTTTTGAAGGAAATCGGTCTGGGGAAGGATATTTTTCATCCTCTGGTAATAAAATGTGCTATCAAGCAGAGGCACACAAAGGTAACCCATTTTACCAGATATTCGTAGTTGACCTTCTGAATGGCAGAAATCAGCTTGTGTCTTCAGGTATCGGGAAAACTACATGCTCATGGTTTCATCCGAATGAAAATTTAATTTTATACGCATCCACCCACCATGATAAATCTTCGTTAGACAAACAAAAAGAAGAGTATGACATTAGGATGCATGGAAAGAAAAAAAAGTATAGTTGGGATTATGATAAATCATATGAACTGTACACTAAGAATTTATTAACAGGAAGAGAAACTAGATTAACAAACACATTAGGATATGACGCCGAATGTGCGTTCTCTCCCGACGGTTCGAAAATTATCTTTACCTCCAATCGACATCTCTACTCAGAAAATACAGCTGTTGATACTCAAAACATATCCGTCCACAATGAGATTTACCTCATGGACTATAAAAGCAGAAAAATTGAACGCCTTACCCATACTGCAGGTTACGATGGCGGTCCATTCTTTGATTCAACAGGCAGTAATATCTGCTGGAGAAGGTTTACTCCCGATGGTCATAGTGCAGAAATCTATACCATGTCATTACAAGAAAGAGTTGAAAAAAAATTAACCAATCTTGGTGCCATGTCCTGGGCACCATTCTTTCATCCTTCACAGAAATACCTAATTTTTGCTACCAATCTTCAAGGTTTTCAAAATTTCGAACTATACATTGTCGATATCCAAGGAAAAAAAGAACCTGTTCGTGTTACTTCTCGAGAAGGTTTTGATGGGCTTCCTAGTTTTTCGCCAGACGGAAACACATTATCTTGGACAAGCAATGCAACGCCCACAAAAAAATCACAGATTTTTTTNGCAAAGTGGGATCATGAGAGAGCGGTCAATTTGTTGAGTAAGTCACCGANTGTTAAATCANTCAAAGAAANAAAACAANTTACACATAATCGTACTGAACCATTCTTAAAAACTGCCAGGCACCATGTTGAATATTTAAGCTCTCAGGATCTTGCTGGCAGATATACAGGTTCACTCGGTATCAAAAAAGCAAACCGTTATATTGCAGATTATTTTGAGAAATCTTCCTTGTCTAAATTTTATCCTACAAGCTGGCATCAGGAATTTAATTTTTTTAANAGTGCATCCATTTCTAGAGATTCATACCTCGAGGATGCTTCTTTAAAAAGTAAGCTTGTAATTGGTAAAGATTGGTCACCTCTAGCTTTCAGTGATTCAGGAGAGTCAACCATTAAAGACTTAGTCTTTGTTGGATATGGANTGAGAATATCCGAAAAAGCAAATGAGGACGGATATGATTCATACACTCATTTGGAAGTTAAGGACAAGTGGGTCTTATCTCTTCGTAAATTACCTAAAAAGTGGAATCAGGAAAAAAAAGATAAGTATTTTTACCATTCTACGCTTAGAAAGAAAGCTTCAGTAGCAAGAGATTTGGGAGCCAAGGGTATCATTTTTATTTCTGATGNAGACGACTCAGAAAATGACCTCATTGCTTTTGATCAGTCTACTCGAGAAAAAATTTCCATTCAAGCCTTCACAGTAAGACGAAATATAATATCTAAAAGCTTCAAAATTAATGGGAAAGATTTTNTTCAAGAATGTAAGGTTTTTGCCAATGGTGACAACAAGCTTGGATATAAATTGGTAGATTTAAATTTATCATACAAAATTCATATTAATAGAAACAAAGGTGTATGTGAGAACACTATTGGTTTCATCGATACGAATGAAAATCAGTCATTAGACTATCCTTTTATCCTAGTTGGGGCTCATATTGACCATGTAGGATTGGGTGAAGCAAGTTCAAGAGCTAGAAAAAAGGACAAAGGCAAGGTACATCCAGGGGCTGATGACAATGGATCAGGAGTAAGTGCACTACTCGAAATAATCCGATTACTACAAACGAATCCTGCCTTGATAGAAAACCTTGGGTTTGATGTCGTCTTTGCGACTTGGTCAGGCGAAGAAATTGGTCTTGTTGGATCTTCTTTTTTTGCAAAAGAAGTATTTGATCAAGGTTCTGCAAACATCCGCCCAATTTCCGCATATTTAAATATGGATATGATCGGGCGTCTAAATAAAAAAATGACTATTCATGGGGTNGGTTCATCCAGTCAATGGCGGAAGATAATTCAGCAAGCAAATGTACCCTTACGCTTGAACCTAAATCTCCAAAACGACAGTCATATTCCTACCGATACAACTTCATTTTATTCTAAGGGTATTCCAATCCTAAGTGCGTTTACAGGATTGCATGATGATTATCATGCACCAACAGATACAGCCGATAAGATTAACTATGATGGAATTATTCAGTGTGCAAAACTTTTTTCTCGGATTATATCATTGCTACCAAAAAGTGAATTAATTGACTATGTAAGCCAACAGGCTCCTGTATCTTCGAATAGNACCAAGTTAAGAGCTTACCTTGGCACGATACCAAATTATTCTCAGACCGATCAAAAAGGGGTTCTTTTATCAGGTGTTTCGCAAAATGGACCTGCTGACCTAGCTGGTCTGGAAAGTGGTGATCTTATTATCGAATTGTCAGATCTAAAGATTGAAAACATTTACGATTACACAGAAGCAATCGGCCAAGTCAAACCTGGCAAAAGCGAGAAAATCAAAATTGTAAGAAACGGTCAGACAAAAGATTTGTTGATCATACCTAAAGCTAGGTAAATTATTCAATGAAAACTAGCTTAAGACTGGGGTTTCCAACTAAATGTGCCAGTACCTTGCCTATCTCCCCCTACTTTCTGAGGTGCACTTTCATCGACTGAAATAATCAAGTTTTCCAAAGCCGTGGAGTAACATCTAAAGGAACCCTTAAATGGAATTTCCTGAGACCACCCTTTGCTTAAAGAATCAAATTCATGAAACTCAGGCGGACTCATTCCTTCATCACAAACGATTAGTTTTTGAACATCGCCGGAGATTGAAATAGATAAAATATGTGAATCAGCAAGTTTTTCTTTATCTTTTGATTCAGTAGGTGGATTCTGAACTTCAGAAATGCGGGATGGTAAAGAATCGAGTGATGGATCACTGTCGTCTGAGAAAATATAAATTAATACAAAAATTACTGTAGCAGCGAATACCCCAACCAATGAAAATATGATCGGCAACGAAACTTTGCTAGTTCCGTGAGAAGCCACTGCCTGATTAGTGGTTGATTTACCATGTTTAACAGAACTGTTATCTTTACTTTCTAAAGTATCATGAGAAACAATAGACCCCAGTGTTTTTTTTACTGAGCGAGTACCTGGCTTGCCAAGCTCTAAGTCTAAATCTGAAACCATTGCATCTTGATCGAGGCCAAGAAATTTTGCGTAAAGACGCACAAAACCCCGAAGGTAAACCTCTGGAAGGTTTATTTCATGATTTCCGGCCTCAATAGCAGACAGATAGTCCCCCCGAATTTTTGTGCTTTCGGAAACTTCCCGTAAAGAAGCACCTTTCCTTTTACGAGCTTCTTCAAGTTTTTGTCCTACTGGCATTACTATTTAACAAACTAAAGTTAATTGTTTTGGCAAGCGGAGAGTTACAAATCCAGAAGAATTTCTCGACCCTGCCCGGGTATATCTGGACCCACAAGACCGCGATCCTCTAAATCATCCATAATTCTTGCAGCTCGATTATATCCGATACTGAGCTTTCGTTGTAAATTTGAAGTAGAAGCCCTTTTAGTCGTACGAATTACCTCGATAGCTTTTCGTACCATTGGATCCTCATCACTTTCAGAACTGTCACCCCCAAGTACATCATCTTCACCTGCTGACTCTATTTGATCTCTAACTTCTTCTATGATTTGAGGTGGTCCATTAACTTTTAAATAATCCACTATTCCATTAATTTCATCGTCGCTAACAAATGCACCCTGTGCTCGAACAAAAGTGGAACTTCCAGGAGGAATGAAGAGCATATCTCCCTTCCCGATAAGAGCTTCTGCGCCCTTTCCATCTAAAATAGTTTGACTGTCCCTGTAGGACGCCACTCGAAAAGAGATCCGGCTCGGTAAATTAGCTTTAATCACGCCGGTTATTACATTTACAGATGGTCTTTGGGTTGCGATGATGAGGTGTATTCCCGCGGCTCTGGCAAGTTGCGCCAAACGGGCAATACCGGTTTCAACATCGGCCTGGGCAACCATCATAAGATCTGCAAGTTCATCTATAATACATACAATGTAGGGAAGTTTATTTTCCGGAATTTCAAGTGCATCGTCATCACGCGGAACTTGAATCGAAGAAAGAGCAGCTCTTTCCTCAGCAGTCATTTCTGCATCTAATAATTGGGCTTTTTCCTTTTCTTCTTTGTCCTTTAGAATCTTTGCATTAAAGCCAGCAATATTTCTTACCCCAACTTTTGAAAATATTTGATAACGACGTTCCATCTCCACTAAGAGCCATTTAAGGGCACCTGGAACTTTCTTTGGTTCAGTAACAACTGGAATTAACATGTGCGGAAGGTCATTATAGACTTTCATCTCAACNATCTTTGGATCTACCATAATAAATCGTACATCCTCAGGACTGGAATAATAGCAGAGAGATGCGATTATTGCATTTATACAAACGGTCTTCCCAGAACCGGTAGATCCTGCAACTAACAAATGGGGCATTTTTGTAAGATCAGCCACAAGAGCTCGCCCACTCGCTTCCTTCCCTAGAACAATAGGGATTTCGGCTCCAGCATCTGCCCAAGCTTTTGATTGAAGAATCTCCTTTAAACAAACTGGTGCGGGTGTCTGATTGGGAACTTCAATGCCCACACAGCCCTTTCCAGGAACTGGTGCCAAAATACGAACGCTGTCAGCCTTTAGTGCCATCGCCAAATTTTTGTCAAGATTTGCGATTTTTTCCACTCTTACCCCCGCAGCCGGATGAACATCGTATCTAGTAATAACTGGGCCCGTATGNACTTCACCTAGTTCAATTTCAATTTTAAACTGGGCGAGAGTCTCTTTTAGGTTTCGAGCCTTAATCATGTGATCTTCATCTTCATTAGACTGTTCTTCTGGNGGTTCCATCAAAAGCTCTAATGTAGGAAAATGATAATCTCCTTTTCTCTCAGGAAAAAGATCGCTTGCTTTCTCAGTTTTAGCTGCCCTTACAACTTTAAAGCCGTCCATTTCAACCTTATCGTCTACAGGCAAATCAGACTTAAGTTCAGTTGATTCTTTTTCCGGTGCAGATTTTTGTACAGAATCCGTAATGAGCTCNTCCTCTCCATCCTCTGGTTCAATAGATGTAACTTCTTGAATGTTCTGTTTTTCGCTAGNGNGGGGTCCCTTTTTTTCTTTTTTGAGTGAAGAATCTATATTCTTAGGCTTTTTTTGAATCTCTGGTAAATCACTTTGGTTTAGCGATACATCTCCAAATAACAGATCATCTTCTTCTTTTGAACCAATCCAATCCAAAAGCCNTTTTTTACTTTTTTTAGTTTTGGACTCACCTATCTTAGAATCATTTTCACACGACGAAATCTTGTCTCCAGAAGTTTCAGGCTGTTTTTTCTTCTTTATTATATTTTGCAAAAATGAACTTATGTTTGCTACAGAATCATCAAGATTAAAATACCATTTGATATGATAGTATGCCCCGATGACTAATAGCACAATGCTTAGTAATGTTGTGCCCATATTACCCAACCATACGCGTAAAACTCCAGAGTTCGAAAAGTTAGGATTTACCGTTTCACTAAATGGTAAACCTGAATAAAAAAAGGCACCTACTGAGCCTCCAGCCCCATGTTCGTAAAAATTAAGATTGAAGATGGATGAATAGTCAGAGATCAGGGAAGAATGATCTCTTACATTGGCCAGAATACTGATCGACAAAATGCAAAGTAAAACGGAAACATTTTGAATTACCTTAGTTCTTCTATGTGTTTTCATGTAGAAACACATACTTAAATTTATAAATAACCAAGGAATGAGCCATGAAGAAAGACCGAACCAACCCAGAAGAGTCCTAGCTGTAAAAATACCTGCTTTTCCTAAGACTGGAGAATCATTGATCTGTGGTGATGAATGCAAACTTGCTGGATCGTAGTCTAGTAACGCAACCAAGCACAAAATTGCAAAACTGAGTGCAAATAATGCACTAATTTTACTCCTCTCTGCAGAGACAGGATTAAGCTTAAGTTCAGATTTACTCACCTGAGTAAGAACTCAAATAACCAATTAACAACAATCGTTTACACAACCACACAAATTTACTAAAAGATAAAGTGTGAGTATTTTCAAGTTTGAACCTGTTTATAAGAAAAGGATTTGGGGAGGACAGCAATTTCAAGAGCTGTTCAATCCGGATTTAAATAAAGATGAAAAGTTTGGGGAATCATGGAATCTAGTTGACCGTCAAGAAGATCAATCAATCTGTACGCTAGAATCAGGTGAAACAAGTACCTTACGAAATCTTATTGAAAATAATTGTAACGAAATAATGGGCCCGGCTTGGTCAAAAAACAAAAAATTTCCTATTCTTGTAAAATGGCTAGATTGCCAAGAAAGGCTAAGCTTACAAGTACATCCTCCAGAAAATATTGCTCGAAAATTAAAAGGTGAACCTAAAACTGAAAATTGGTATGTCGTGAAAGCGAAAAATAATGCCGGGCTCTTTTTGGGTTTTAAAAAAGGTGTTTCCAAAGAGCAATTTAAAGAGGCATTGAATAAATCTGCAGCGGAAAAACTGTGCCATCGGATTTCATCCAAATCAAACGACTCTGTATTTGTAGAAAGTGGAAGAATGCATGCAATTGATGCTGGCAATTTAATTCTCGAAATCCAACAAAACTCGGATACCACATACCGAGTTTATGACTGGGGTAGGTGCGGGCTTGATGGTACCCCTAGGGATCTTCATATTGAAGAATCACTGGATTCAATTAATTTCCATGATCATGAACCAACCAGTCTCGCTACAACTTTGGCTCCTGGAATACAAACTATCGCCGAGTGTAATCATTTTAGAATTCGTAAATTTAATTTAAACAAGGGTGCGAGTGTAACGATTAAAGAAACATGCAAAGACTGCTCTATTCTGAGTCCTCTTAAAGGAGAGTTGCTTTGTAATAATACCTGTCTAAGTGTAGGCTACTCTAGTATATCGCCTTACTCTTCAGCATGTAAGATTCAAGCCGAAAAAGACTCATCTTTTTTAATCACGGATCGATTTTCTGGATTACTCTACACATAAATAATTTTTAAACATTAAAACTTTGTGAGTTCACTAACCAACTCCTAACTAGATATATAAATGGATCAAAAATCAGATAAGTCAAAAGACCCAATTGAAAATAACGAGGCTGACATGCAAATGTCATCCATTCAAAACGAGAGTCAAAAAGAAGAATCAGACAATTCAGAAACTGTGAAGAAAGATGAAAATCTTTCGCAAAAGGTTAAAGATGCTTATTCCAAAAGCGAAGATTTCCAAGATAAGTATATTCGGGTGATGGCGGACATTGATAATCTTAAACGGAGACAGATAAAAGAAAGGGAAGATACAGTAATCCGTACTCGGTCACAAATTATTAGCGACCTTCTTCCAGTACTGGACGCTTTTCAAATGGGGATGAATGAAGTCGAAAAGGAAGAATCGACCAAAAATATCTTTGTAGGTATATCTATGGCATATAAACAAATGGAATCAGTCCTTAATGAATATGGACTTGAAATTGTTGATCCTAAGGGAACTAACTTTGATCCCAAATACCACGAAGCCCTTAGCTACCAGTCAGACGAAGAAGTCGAAGAAGGTTATGTCCTCCAGACAGTTCGCGTAGGCTACAAAATGCGGGACAAACTGCTTAGACCAGCATCGGTCATAATTTCTCAGGGTAAAGACAAAGAAGATAACTAATTACGAAAATGTCAGATAAAGACTTTTACGAGATTCTTGGCATCGAGCGCAGTGCCACGCCAGAAGAAATCAAGAAGGCTTACCGAAAACTTGCTATAAAATATCATCCAGATAAAAATCCTGGAGATCAAGAAGCCGAAGAAAAATTCAAGCAAATATCGGCAGCTTTTGAAGTTCTTAAAGACGAAGAAAAAAGACAGAAGTACGACCAATTTGGGCACGAGGCATTTCAAGGCGGAGGCGGATTTTCTCGAGGTGTTGACCCATTTGACCTTTTTAAGGATGTTTTCGGAGGAGGAGGAGGTGGTGGTGGTGGTTTTGGAAGCATATTTGATGATTTTTTTGGAGGTACAAGTGGCAGTTCGGGAAATGAAGGCAGCCGAGGATCTGATTTACGAGTAAGCGTCTCTATTACCCTCGAGCAAGCTGCCCAAGGGGTAGAGAAGGAGATCAAATATCATCATCATGGGGAATGTAACACTTGTGATGGAAGTGGAGCATCGCCTGGATCAGGAAAGATAATGTGTTCAACCTGTGGAGGAATTGGGCAGGTAGCATCGAACCAAGGATTTATAAGTATCAGGAGAACTTGTCCCACTTGTAGTGGCTCTGGCGTCATGATTGAAAACCCATGCCAAAAATGTAGTGGGGAAGGAAGGATCCGAAAGCAGGGAAAAGTCAAAGTGAAAGTACCACCAGGAGTTAGTCATGGAAATCGACTTTGCTCTAGAGGCAGGGGGGATGCAGGTGCTAGAGGAGGTCCTTCAGGGGATTTGTATGTCGATGTTACCATAGAAGACCACCCTTTGTTTGAGCGCGACGATGATGATTTATTTCACGATGTACAAATTCCATTTGCTCTTGCTGTTTTGGGAGGGACAATCGAAGTACCAACCCTTACTGGTAAAGTATCTCTCAAAATACCTGCTGGCACCCAATCAAATAAAACATTTAGGCTAAAAAATCACGGAATGCCAAATCTTCGGTATTCCTCACGAAAGGGTGAACTTTATGTAAAGATTTCAATTCAGGTCCCAACGAAGTTATCTAAAGAGCAAAAGGAATCTCTTATTGAGTTCGCAAAGACTTGTGGAGAAAAGAATTTTAGTGATGATGGAGGCTTTTTAGATAAGGCAAAGAAATTTTTTGATAACGAGTAAAACCTTGAAATGATCAACGAAGAGTCAGANTATTCTATCGTTAAAGCTCATGAGGCAAGAAAAGCTGCAATGTTAAATAGCAAGACTTTTGTTCTCACTAATGGTTGCTTTGATATCATGCATGCTGGTCATGCATATAGTTTAAAAAAAGCTGCTGAATACGGGGATTATTTATGGGTCGGTTTNAATTCAGACTCTAGTATCCAGAAATTAAAAGGTGCAGGAAGACCTATTGTTTCAGAAATCAATCGGGCCTACCTCGTGGCATCACTTCGAGTGGTGAGCGGGGTTTTTATCTTCAATAAAGAAAATCTTAGTGAAGAAATAGAAATATTGAAACCAGATGCATATGTTAAATCTGCTGATTACAGCCTAGACTCTATTAATTCAGATGAAAAAAGAGCTTTGAATAAAGTAGGTTCGAAAATTAATTTTGTCCCCCTGATACAACAACTTTCTTCATCGAGTATAATCACTAAAATAAAAGATCTATAGCCATATAATAGTAAATGAATACAGTAATTTTTGGATCTGGAAATGGGACAAATGCAAAAGCCATATTAGAGGCTGAACAAAACAATCAGCTAGGGAAAGCCAAAATTGTTGGAGTATTTTCTGATGTACCAGAATCCGGCATTCTTAAAATTGCCGATTCATACTCGATTAATCGTCAACTTATTGAGCTTTCCTCCCCTTCATCTCGAATCTCAAAGAATGACGGTAAAAAAATAATAATAGAGCTCTCTAAGTTTTCCCCAGATTTAATTGTCCTTGCTGGATTTATGAAAGTACTTCCCAAAGAATTTATTGAGTATTACAAAAATATGATAATCAATATTCATCCTAGCCTACTTCCCAGTTTTAAAGGCTTACATGCAATCGAACGGGCTTTTGAATATGGGGTTATGATATCTGGGTGTACGGTTCATTGGGTGACGGAAACAATTGATNGTGGTAAGATTATAACCCAANTTCCAGTTAGAAAAATGGAGACGGATAACTTAGAAATGTTCAGTCAAAAAATACACGCTGCCGAACATGTAATTTACCCAACTATCATAGGAAACATTTCCATAGAATTTCACCGGACTTGAAGATTCNAANTTAAAATATGATTCGAGTTGGCATTACCCTACCAGCTAGGGATTTAACTGCAGTTGAAAATATTCTGTACGAAATTGCCCCAAGTAATTGGGTTATCACAATGGACAAAGAGACTAGAGTTCTCACACTAAGTGGTCTATTTTTAAGTAAAGGAGATAGTCTTCGTGGAATTTCAAATTTAAAAGAATATTATGACGGATTTTTATCTGATTTCAGGATTGAAGAGATAGACAATCAATNTTGGGAAAATTCATACAGGCACCATTTTAAGCCTTGGAATTATAAAAATTATAAATTTATACCCTTGTGGGATAAAGATAAAATAAAAGCCAATAATANGGAAACTCCCATCTATATTGATCCTGGAATGGCATTCGGAACTGGAGAGCATGAGACAACTCGACTTTGCATTGAGTTTCTTATTGATAAATTCGAGTTACCTGAACTAACAAGAGACTCTTTTTTAGATGTTGGGTGTGGGTCAGGAATTCTAAGTATACTTGCAAAATCCCTTGGGTTCAAAAATGTCTTAGGCATTGATCATGACGAAAATGCAATTTCCAATTCTATAATAAATACAAATTTAAATCTGGAAAAAAACTCAGCAATTTTCAAAAAAACAAAAATTAATTTATTAGAGAAAAATACTTATAAATGTATTGTGGCAAACATTCAATCAGATGTCTTGATATCAAATGCAAAGACACTAATTACTATGTTGGAACATAGTGCATGTCTTATCATTTCAGGAATTCTTAATTATGAATCTGAAGATGTAATAAAAGTCTACAATCAATGTTTAGATACAACTGACTACACATTTAAACACGAATTGAAGCAAAAAGGAGAATGGAGTACGATATGCTACAGTATAAATGACTAAGAATCTTTAAACTGCAGGATTCCCTATAATTTAACGAAATTTATGTCGCGAAAAATTAACCTCCCAAATAAGTTAAGGCACGAGGGATTGGCAGTGTGTAAAATGCAAAACGATCAATTCCTAATTTTTCAATATCTTTCTGTACCGAATCTCTGACAGAGTCAACACTGCTTGGGCCAACCGAAGTGTAGACAAGTGCCCACTCCTCGTTTTGATGCTGACCATCTTCCGAATCTTCCGCGTCAATCATGACTCCAAAATTTGTACTGACACCAGGAGCACCAGCTTCAAGGATTGCATCGTAGACAGTTGAATATTGATCACGAGGTACGATGCAGTAAAGGCCAACTAAGTTTTCAAGAAAGGTAGTCTTTAGTGCTTTAGATTTGGACTCATCAGCTAATGATCTCCAATCTTTTCCGCCTTTTATTTCGTCAATTGCGGAAATGATTTGTTCCATATTAGCTCCATGTGCTGAGGACGAAATTGTGCTACTAACATTTATGAGACCTGATGATACAGGTATGGAATACATAAATCCACGACCAGGTTCTGTTATTCTTCCTGCTCTTGCCATTTCTGCGAAGACATCGTCAGCCTCAGATTTATCTACAACACACCATACAAATTCTTTTTCCGGACCCTTGGTTATTCTCAACATTGGAATCTTATCACGAACTCCACCACCCTCTCCGAAAGTAACAGTTGGACCCGGAGCCCCATTTTGTAATGCGGCACTCGCAATGTCATCTGCAATTCCTTTTTCACAAATACAGCAAATTGCTTCCATTTCACTCGCAGTCCTAGAAGGAATTTCATGCCCATCTTTTGCCACTATATCTGCGGGGAAATTTTCTGAAGTAAGAGCCTCATTGCATTCTATCGTGAAGACAGCACCTGTTCCAACTTTTGTTAAATTCCCAGCTTTAACTGAGGCATCAATAACTTGTTCGATTGCATCATCTCTTACTAACGCTTGCAATAAATGTTGCTCTGGAGCAGGAGGAGGAAACATTTTTTGCAGAAAGCCCCCTTCGTTTAGAACAGATCCTCTCGCTGAAATTTGGAAAACGCCTTTAGCACCGGCATTAATAATCGCCTCTGATACTGATACTATAGATTCCTTCGGGAGAATTAAATTCAACAAAGAAACACTTTCTGATTTTGTTAACTCTTTCATATTATGCGGCCTCCCCTGTAGCCAGGTTATCGTCTTCGTCGGTTTTCGGTTTTTTTCTAACAATCAGACCAACAGTTAACACTGTAATAATCGGTCCGATAGAAGCCAATGCTAGCACACCAAAACCATCAATAGCACCAGTTTTAGAACCGATACCCAAGCCCATAGCAAGAACTAAAGGAACTGTAATTGGGCCCGTTGTAACACCTGCACTGTCCCAACCGAAATTTACGAAATCCTCACTGGAAAGAAACGTGATCAGGATTAAAATCGTATATGGTGGAACTAATAAATACCAAAGGTCGAGGTTAAAAGCAATCTTTGCCACACCAGTAGCGATACCAATGGCTACTCCTGTAGCAACCGTTTGCATAAGAAGATTCTTTTTGAAGGCTCCAACGGTTATCTTTTCAACCGTGGCCCCGAGTGCATTTAGAGCAGGTTCAGCAAGTGTTGCTCCATACCCAAGAATAAATCCAAATAAAATGGCCAAACATTTACCTGCAGTCGATGATGCAAACATAGGCTCAACAAACCCTTCCGATGCCCATGGCTCGATGGCAGCAAAACTGGATACAACATTTCCACCCAATTGTTCGCCCAATGGAGTTAAACCCAAAGAAATGCCAAGATTGAAAAGTGCCATACCTATTACGGCACAAGCAATTCCTATTATTAATTCATCGTAATACTTCGGTCGTTGTTGAAGACCGATTACAAGGACAGCTAATAGTATAAGACAAAGTGGAACTATTGCCCACAAAGCTCCTTCGATTGCCCCGCGGTCTTGGTCAGGGCCCTCAAGCTTAGCATCGGGATATGATTCTCCTGGCTTGTTGTAAACAAGTTCTCCTTTTTCATTGATACTGTAAATATCTTCTCCGGGATCTAGAATTCCATTTCCATTGGCATCCTCCTCGGGCTTGAAGAGATTTGGAAAGAAATCAAAATTATTTGTCATAGCAGTAGAAATCTCAGTATTTGGATCCCAAACTTCATCTGGGCTAGAAACGCCTTCTTTTACAATGATCGATTGAGTCGTGGTAGGTTTCACAATAGATCGGGAGGCTTCATCGTTTTCTTCAAGAGGAATTGCATTAAGCGAGTTTCCTGAAATTTGAGTCTTTAAAGAAAAACCTGTTGGTAATTTACCCGTTTCTTTCAAGGATTTCTTGACCTTGACTAAGTCATCAGCAGAAAGGGTTCGAGCAATTTGGCTTCCCGTGGCACTTCCTGCTGATTCCAATCGTCTCTTAGCGACAATGTCTCCAAATCTTTGCAGATCGGGATTATAATTTTTTCCATATTCACCAGCATTTTTATGCCAATCTGCTTCAGAATAAGTAGCATTGTAATAGTTATCCGAGGAAAATAGGAATAGAGCATAGCATTTGACCGCCAATATGGGAAAAAGCGAAGCTAGTGTGACAACACCAAAACCGGTATTACTCGATCCACCAGTCGAAACTATCCGACAAACTCCAATTCCAAGTGCTAAGACAAGGGGAACAGTTACTGGACCAGTTGTAACCGCACCGCAATCCCATGCCAGTCCGAGAACATGTTGAAGTCTCGCATCGGAAAATTGGAAGTAAAGCGTGAAAGAGGATAAGACTACTACTCCGATGTATATGAATGGCTTGAGTGACCAACCTTTGTAAAACCTGAGAACACCAAGAAGCACCGCGATTCCAACGCCCACTCCAACAGAATAAACGAGTGTTTCAGCCCCAGTATTAAGAATTGTCCAAAGAAGCGGGGCAAGAGTAGGGTCAACGCCTGATCCTGCAGCTCTCAAAACACCAATCGCTGGTTCAGCAAAAGTTGCGAACGCACCCAGAACGAAACCAAAAGCTAAGCTTGCTGGTAAGCAGGGAATGCCAAGAATTTTTTTTCGGGGCAGGGTCGAACCTAAAGATTCCCCTAAAGGCATAAGTCCTAATCGCAATCCTTCCATAAAGAAAGCTAAACCAATAATCACGATAATGATTCCGACTGCGATCATCAGGGAGTATACAATAGGTAATCCAAGTACTAGAACCTGAAAAACAATAAGGTATAATATTATAAACCAAACGCATTGTATTTGCTCAACGACCTTATCTTTTGCGAAAGTGAATAGAATAGATAGCTTTTGCTGAGCCGTTAATTGCAATCGTTTAGAATCGGATGATTGTTCAGTACTCATATTAGTATGTGTAATGTGATTTTAATGCCTGTACATTATAAAAAACGGGGGATTTAGTTTACTTCATAAACTCCATGAAGAATTGGCAAGCGTTAAAGATAATTTATTAAGACCGGAAGTAATCTTAATCGGGGCGTTCCATGTAACCCCAATTTTCCCCAATGCAGCACTTCCAATAACATTATAGTTGCCTGTACTTAAATCAAGAACCACTCCTGCACCGTCAATATCTGTACGGATTCTCTTACCTTTACCATCATTTACTTGATTAAGGAGAAGCGTCCTAATCTTTTTTTGAACTCCAGGATATAAGAAGGGATTTTTACGTGACCTAGCCCAAAGCTCGCTGTAGGAATCAAGTTTTGGAAAGTCAGAAAGATCAAGATCACTTTTAAGGAGCAAAGTTTCGAGATCATCCATTAAAACAAAAAATTCTGTATAGAATGCCTCTTTGTTTTTCCCGTTAATCGAGGTGACCACAGCATCAAATTGAAGTTCTGCAAGTTCTGTATTAGCCGGTAAAGGTTTAACCTCCTTGGTTACATTAAAACCTCTGAGAGGGACGGGAGTTGAAAGTTTAATTTTAGAATAAGGATTTTTGGTTAATTCTAATACTTTTCCTTCAAGAATCTTATTATCTGACTGCAACTCTTCAATTTGTATTTTCTGGATTTCTAATTGTCCCTTTAAATCTCCAATCTGAGTAATATTTTGTGGCTGCTCGCTTCTATCTATCAAATCTAAATTATCATCAACTTGGGATAGATTAAATTCTCGTAGTCTATCATTTTCCTCAAGCAATGCCGCGTTAAGTTCCTTAAGAGTAGCAATCGTTGCATCTTTTGCGACGGTAGAATTTTCTAAATCATTGAGTTTTCCGAGATTTGCTTTGGCTAAAGCTAAGTTTTTATCGGAAACAATAGGAGGAGCATTTGTGAAATCATCTTCCACCATTGAAAGCGCTTCTTCATTTGGTAGCGTACGGTTTGATTCTGGAGGTTCTATGCCATAAAAGATCGCGAGTTGATCAGCATTTTTGTTGCTCTTATTTTCAATTTCGAGGGTCAGTAATTCATTAAGATCAACTTCACCTGAATGACCAGTGAGTAAATCGGCAATATTACTCGATTGAGAAGCATCTTTGCCTGCAATTAACTCTGGAGAATGGGCAACATTTGAACCATCTTGGCACCCTGAAAAAAAACTCAGAAAAAATATCGATGGGTAAAAAATGGAAGACGGTTTCATTTTATTAAAACTTATCCTTACATCCTTATCAGGTAGTTTCGCATTAGTGCAACTTTGTATTTACAATTCGGTCCTAGATATATTAATTAATTGAATGTCTCAATTACCCCTAGATGAGGCTGATTTATTGGAACATGAAAATCGGTTTCTCAAACAGACCATTGTTTCGTTACGAGATGAATTGGAAAGTATTGAACATGAACACGAATCTGAAGTGCAAGAGATTCACAGGAAATCTGAAGATGAAAAAAATCAATTCCGATTTTCAATAAATGAATTAAGAAGCTCTCTTGATTTAAAAGTTCATGAGTTTAATGAGGAAAAACAGAAATCAGAAAGTGCTGCCTTAAAATCACATGATCAATATAAATCAATCATTAACGACTTAAGATCTAAACTTGAAGAACAAAAAGTAAAAGTTGAGGAGACTGTTCAAAAAGAGAGAAGTTCCGCTCAAATGGAAATTGAACAATTAAAGAAAAATATTTCAACACTCCGAGAAAGTCTTGATCAAGCTGAACAGAAAAAAGAAGAAGTAGATCAAAATGTCAGGAGAGAATCTTTTCAAGAAATCAGTCAACTTAGGCAGTCATCTACAAACCTTAGAGAAAGAATTGACCGTCTGACAGATCAGCATCAGGACAATATCCAAAAAATTCGTGTCGCTGGTCAAACAGAGCTTAATGCTCTACATAATACAATTTCCGCACTAAGATCTGAACTTGAAGAAGCAGAAAATAAAAGTTCTATTGCTATACAAAGAGCTATATCCTCAAGTTCAGGGGAAATAAAATCGCTTCAAACAACCCTCTCAAAATCAAGGGAAAAACTCGAATTTCTCAAAGCAAGAGAAGAAGACAAATTACAGAAGTTTAAAAGTCAAAATTATGTTGAGGTTCAAAGTTTAAAAAAATCAATTGAAACCTTAAGAGAAGAATTAGATAAGGCAGAATCAGCGAAAGATGATGCGGTTCAACAATCTCTAAGAAGTTCAAATAATGAAATTAAGCATCTTAAGAATTCCTTGTTACAAACCCGTAACAAGTTGGACTTGGCAAAGGATCATGAGGCCGACTCTGTCCAGAGAGCCATGTCCGCCTCTGCGGCTGAAATTAAAACATTAAAGGAAACTGCCTCAGAGTTAAGAGAAGAACTTGAAAAATCAAAAATAGAAAAAGAGGAACAAATTCAAATTGCTAGATCCACTTCTCAAAATGAAATCTCTCAACTCAAGGAAACGATTGGGTCCCTCAGGATTGGGATTGATGATATTCAGTCGAGAAATGAGGCTTCTCTTCAAAAAGTAAATGCATCTAATCAAATAGAGGTCCAGTCGCTTAAAAATACTATTTCTGAAATTCGGGAAGAACTTGAACAAGCAAAAGCCGAAAAAGATGATGCAGTTCAGAGAGCAACCGCCAAATCACAAAACGAGATTTCTCAACTGAAGAAATCTCTCGCCATGTTAAGAGAAAAACTTGAGTTTAACCAAACTAGATCTGATGACAGATTGCAAAAAACGATTTCGGAAGGAAATCAAAAGTTAGAGCAATTTAAAAACACCATATCCGATCTAAGGCTTAAGCTCGAAAGAAAAGATTTAGAAAAAGAAGAAGAGCTAGAAAAAGTAGCGTCAAGGTCTAATCAGGAAATTGTTCAACTCAAAAACACTTTGTCTTCAGTTAGGGAACGATTTGATCAAGAAAAAATTAAGGTTGAGGAAAAAGTTCAAGCTGTTGAAGCAAAATCTGAAAACGAAATTAAGAGCCTGAGGGAAACAGTTTCTAATCTGAGAACCGAACTTGAAACAAACCAAAACGAGCAAGATTTCAAGGTGCAACAAGCACTTTCTACATCTCAAATTGAAATAACACATTTAAGATCTTCATTGAGCTCACTGAGAGAAAAACTTGATATGGAGCAGAGCCGATCCGATGAAAAAATCCAAAAAATCTCGGCCGTTGGACTACTGGAGGTCAAATCTTTAAAGACTACAATCGAGGACCTAAGGAATGAATTAGAGAAAGCTGAGTTAGATAAGTCAGAAATTGGAGCCAGAATATCTGCACAATATTCTCAGGAAATTAAATCATTGCAAACATCACTTTTTCAAACAAGAGAGAAGTGTGAACATCTAGCTATTGAAAAAGAAGATGTAGCCCAATTGATTAAAGCAAAATTTCAGAAAGAGATCACCACACTGAAAACTAACATTACTCAAACCAGAGAAAATCTTGACCGAGCAAAAGAAGAGAAGGAAGAGGCTGTGCAAATTGCAATTTCTCGGTCAATGTCAGAAAACGAAAATTTACGCAAAACTGTTTCAAGTCTGCGTGAGAAACTTGAGCAAAACCAACAAAAGATTCAAGATGAAGTGCAACGGGCTCAGTCAAAATCTTCGCTTGAACTAAATGCTCTTCGTAGTACCGTAGCGTCTTTACGAGATGAACTGGAAATGCTTGAAATTGCTAAACAAGAAGCTGTACAAAAAGCAATGGCTTCTCAAAGTCATGAGGTAAATCATTTCAAAACGATGGTGAGAGCATTGAGAAACGAAATCGACGACAAAGGAATTCTACACCAAGAAAATTTACAAAAAGAAAAGCAGCAAAAGACAATGGAATTTAAGCAATTGCAAGAAACTATAATCGAACTTCGTTCAAAAATTGAAAATGACA
>NHCX01000032.1 GCA_002168015.1 Verrucomicrobia bacterium TMED44 | reverse complement strand
TTCGCATTCGAATTCACTAAAGACTCTTTTGCAAAGTGACTTGGAGAAAGAATTCAAGGCTTGAAGGTTGATTGGGATCCAGTGAGAATCAGTGTCAGGGAAAAGATCGTAAAAGGCATCAAGCACGGAGGCGAGCGTTACCATCTCTTCTGCTTTTGACGGTTCTTCATCTGCATGAAAGGCTCGCATTTGCTCCCTAACTGAATCATGAAGTACCAAATCTCCATCGGCTAGGATATCGCAAATCTGATGTTGTCGCTTAAGCCAATTGTATGTAAAGGCTGACAATTTCGGGGAACAAAAATGCTCTAGGTTGTAGCGGTTGATTTTGGCTGGGTAGGATGCATAAAGGAGATACTCCAGTTCCTTTTCTGTAAACTTGCTTAAATCTGTACCCTTATGATCCTTAGAATCTGCCATCTTGTTATTTTTATTATTCATAATAAATCCATTTTGTAAATATTTCAATGCAATCGCTGGGTTGCCATTACTTATTTCTTTTAAATCCTCGGCATTTACCTCATTGAATCCATGACTTCGTGAGAATTCCTCCATTTCACTCGCTGAAAATGGGAGCAGTTTTAAATCTACAGGGTTTTCAATTCCAAATTTTGCCCAAAACATTTTATAGTTTTTAGTGCCATCAGTGGAGCTGAATAAAAATCTGCAATTCTTAAACCAGGTTGAATTCCGTAATGCATGATTAAAATCATGACTTAGCCATAGTAAAGTATCTGGCGTAAGAAGATTAATATCTTCAATCACTATTACGGGAGTGAGGTGCTTACCTTCCTGATTGTTTTTTTCTAAAAGATGAGACAGTTCATGGATGAAAATTCCTGCGAAAGTAGGCACAGGTTCATCAGAGTCATTTACTGGCAAAGCAGGATTTCTCAGAGAAGCAAACTTACCACCTATTGAACGGGCAAAAGACTGCAGGGGTTCACTTAGGTTAAGACTGCTACTTGAGAATAAGTTTCTCGTAAACTGGGACAGGAGATCCTGAGGCCCCGCACAGTCTTTTCCGTTTGCTGGGAGAAGGATATGACTTCCACTTTCCAGAAGCGATGAAGATACTTGTTCTAGTAAGAACGTCTTACCAATTCCTTCCTTTCCGTTTACTAATGCACACCTCAGCTTACCAGTACTGGATAGTCCTTCCCGGAGATAAGAAAACTCTTTTTTTCTGCCTATCATTAACATTGCGTTTAATTATAATTAGCCATCCGGTCTGCCGGGCGAAAACAGGCTTCGCCCGGCAAGACCAAAAGACTTAATTCAATCTATCTTCGTGACATTGAGTTGAAGTTTAACAAATCCAAAACAATGCTCATGTTAAGGTTTGATTGAACGAGGGCTGCACTGGCTGCGTATACCTGAAGGTTATATTTTGCCATATTGGTAGTCTCCTCCGCTACATCGACATCCATAATACGACTATTGGCTTCCTCCAAGTGTATCATACTTGTTGATAAGTAATCCGAGGAAAACTCAAGTCGTGATGAGGTAGCACCTGCTTCGGCCCGCAATGAAGCAACATTACTAATTGCAGTATTTAGTTGCGTGCTGGTTATATCAGAGATGGAGGCAGCGTTAGCACCGTATCTTTGGGATGACAAATTGACCCCCGAAGCCACACTTAACGCAGCTGAGTAGTCCAAAGTCCCTACGGATATGGTTGCGCCTGTGCTTCCTTGGGTCGATATATAGACATTCCTAGATATGCCACTCGATGAAAACAAACTCATCGAACTAAACTTCTCGCTCTTAAAGGCGTTCAGTTGTGCCTGAAGTTCGCGAAATTCAGAAGCATAATTCGCTTTGTCAGTGGAATTTAAGCCTGAACCGCTGTCACCATACAAAGTCTTAATGGTAGACATTCGGGTAAGGACATCTCCTGCTGACTTTAGAGCCGCATCCTGGGTGTCTGTATAAGACTTTGCATTTTCGATATTTTGCTTGGTTGCAGAAGTCACGGTAAGAGCATTCTGCAATCTCATTGAAACTGCCAAACCTCCTGGATCATCTGAGGGGCGGTTTATACGCTTCCCACTGGANAGCCGCATCAGACTTTGGTTAAGCATAGACTGAGCCTGACCAAGGTAGAGCGAGTTGAAATTGGAGGTCATTGAGCCTCCGCCTAAGTTGAGTGCCATGTGACTTCTCTCCTTACAGTAACATCAACGCAGTGGCGGGCGTTTGGTTTGCCTGCACTAGCATGGCTGCTGAAACCTGTGACAGGATATTGTACTTCGCAAAACGAGTAGATTCTGCAGCGACATCTACATCCATTATCCGACTGTTGGCAGCTTCAAGATTTGCAACAGTCAAACGAACATGATCCTCAGCCAACTGTAATCTAGCAAGGCCTGCCGCACTGGTTGCCCGAAGGGTCGCGATATTCTCAGTTGCTTTGGCAAAGAAGGATAGGGTGAAAGCATTATTTGCGGTTGATGAAGCAATGCTGATTTCACTTCCACTTGCATTTGCAAGAGACTTCCCTCCTCCAACAGCATTCGCACTCGTATCTGTGAAACTCTTGAATGTAAGTGCTCCGAGAAGTAATCCTTTTGACATACTGACTTTAGCACCAGCCCCTCCCTGATCTGAGGTAATAACTTCTAAGTTATCAACATCGGTCCCGAAGGTTTTGGCTGTAGTAGAGTTAAATAAACTTACCCCATTAAACTTTTCACTAGTTAGGTCAAAAAGCTGATTTTGAAGTGCCTTGAATTCCGTGCTGTAATTAGCAACATCGGTTGTGCTCTTCATGACATCAAGACTGAGTGNGGTAAGTTCTGCCATACGGTCGACGATTTTGGCGGTTGAACTTAAAGCGCCGTCCTGCACTTCACCAAATGACATTGCATTTTGGATATTTGCTACAATTGACTTATTTCTAGCGATTGAGGAGCCGAGTTTCATTGATACCGCGAGTCCACCTGCATCATCAGCCGGGGTTACGATCTGCTTGCCGCTGGATAAACGATTAAGACTCTTATTGAGCTGAACATTGTTACTGTTCATTGCGAATGCAGCTTTAGTCGCTGCTGTATTTGATAATATTGATAAGGCCATGATTTATATTCCTTTTTTTAAATTTAATGATTGATTGGGGTGATTATCCGAGAAGCATGAGAGCCGTATTCGGAGCCGTATTTGCTTGAGCTANCATCGCAGCGGATGCCTGTGANAAAATGCTGTACTTGGCTAAGTTTGTGGATTCCTCTGCCACATCGACATCCATTATTCTGCTGTTNGCGGCACGAAGATTGGTCTCAGTCAAATTGAGATGATCTTCTGCAAAACTTAAGCGACTTGANGTTGCCCCGTTAACTGCTCGAAGNGTGGCCACATTTTCAAGTGCNGTTACAAAAAAGCTTACNCCNAGGTCNCCNATATNNATTGCGTTCNATTCNGCATTTGCCANGGTAAGATTNGTNCNGTTNGTGGTNCCCGCAGCTGTCTTATGCNTNGNTCCATNAGCNGAATNAGNNGCNAGCATATTGAANGTAACTGCNCCCAAAAGCATGGCNTTATGCATNCTNACNTTCGAACCTGCTGNACCTGANTCTGANGTNTATACNNNNACNACNACATTTNTNGTNGAGTCNCCAAANTTNGAATNNGNNTTATTATTGAAGAGACTAACCCCGTTGAATTTTTCAACAGTGAGTGACTGGAGCTGTGCCTGCAGAGATTTAAACTCTGTATTATAATTCCCCACATCTTGTGTACTTTTCATCACATCTAAGCTGTAGGACTTAAGTTCGGACATTCGGTCNACTATATTNGCCGCNGCCTGTAGAACTCCATCTTGCACACTNGCGNAAGATTGNGCATTTTGAATGTTTGAGCTTACAGCTCTTGAACGTGCGATTGAAGAGGANAGCTTCATTGATATNGCTAATCCCCCTGCATCNTCAGATGGCTTGGTGATGCGTTTCCCGCTGGATAAACGATTTAAGCTCTTATTGAGCATATCGTTATTTTTTGATAGGTTGAATGCTGCACTAATGGCAGATGTATTGGTGTTTATTGTCAGTGACATTGGATTTATCCTCCGTGATTATATGTTATACCGCGACATCATGTCGCTTGTCCGATTTTAGATAGGGTTCGGCAACCTGTTTGAAAAAATTGANTTATACTTTCGTTCTCAGAAAAATGAATGGAATATTTGAGTCCATTTTTGTGCCCTCGAAACCTAGTTTGATGACTCTTACAAGGATTCAACTTGGCGAAATTAATTCGTATTCTATTTAAGTATCGGAGTACTATTGCAGAGGGACATTTCTTCATGTCCAAAGAGTTAATTAAAATGTTTAGTAATCCATATTGCCATTTCAGGAAGACGCGGAAGGCCCTAGACCATGGCTTAAGCACACTTCCATGCGTGTTTGAAAGAAATATAGGATTTCGAGATAAGTGCCTAGTCAACCGACATTCATGGTGTTGAAACAATCGGCTTGGATGCTCTTTGAAAATGAAGGCTTTTCTTTGTACATGGAGTAGGGGAGTAGTCCCTGAACTACATTGAGGTGGACCGTAGTACTCATCTGAATTCTCCTGCTCAGTTGTAGGTGAGGAGCATTTACTCCCTACTCTCAGGGNCCATAGTCTATCAGGTAATACACCTAATAGCTTGTTTGCAGATAGAGGGGGTGGTAGCCATTCCCTTGTCCCAGAAAAAGCAGCAAGGATAGAATTAGGTGGTTTATTCATCCTATTTCGTGCTTGGGTCGCAGGTGGTGGTAAAAAATATTTTTNACTGAGGTANCCTNGCGGCAGAGAAGGTTCAAGGTAATGAATAGATTCACTGGTCAAGAAGTCGGTACGCCTCAGTTGGTGACTGCCGGGCGGATCGACATTCCAGGCATATTTAGCAAGAACATCAGGTGGTTCGTGTTGCTGTTCGTAAAGGGTATTTATTCGCTTGAAAAGTATCCTCGGATGGGCATGGTGATTGTGCTTGGCGAATTGTATCTCAAACTTCCCTGGAGGTACACCAACTGGAATTGAGCTTTTTGGAAATGAATTTAAGGTGTAGCAGTGATCTTCGANCTCACNGGTTCTTCGTGNGTTATANCTACTCTTGCGCAAGTNGGATTTAGAGACGAGCGGAGGTCCAGTNCGCGGGGGAATNAAAGCTGTTGCATCATCATTTACCGATCGGAGACGATACTTAAATATATTATCCTTGAGGATCTCTGTGTAGATAGCCCTAGCCCCCCTACAATCAGGAGGTAAATGAGGGGCAGAAAGAGGTAGCGGTCGACAGAACAACGATCTAGATTGCGAACAATACCTTTCAATATTCCCATTCCCCGGAGATAAACTAGGGGGAGGAGGCTCCAGGAAGTCACAGCCGGCCATTATCCCAAAAGGAATGGTTGGTAAATCAACTAATCTGCTGGTTAAAATATCGGGTAAATGATCCATTTACAATCTCACGCAAGCTCTTATTAATACAGTACAGAGGTGTAAGTAATTATCCTAGGAGCATCATCGCTGAATTCGGCATCATATTTGCCTGTGCAAGCATNGATGCAGANGCTTGAACGAGTATCTGATATTTCGCCANTCGGGTACTTTCCTCTGCTATATCCACATCCATNATTTGTCCATAGGAGGCCTCCAGGTTGGCTCGGGTACGGTCGAGGTTACTCATGGCAAAATCAAGTCTAGACATTGAACCACCGTTTTGTGCCCGTAAGGAAGCTACATTTTCTATAGCCTGAGTGAAAAAGCTTGTGGTGAAATCAGTNAGNGNTTTTGCATTTCCACTAATNGANACNGCCAGAGANTTNGTACTCGCGGCNCCGAATGCCTTGCTTATAGAAACTCGATTCTCGTCAAAGGTAATTGCACTAAGTAAAACGGTTTTATGAACACTAACCTTAGGGCCCGATGTTCCATTTTCTGTGGTNAAAATGGTGATAGTATTATCTGTNGAACTATTGTTAGTACCGAAGACGGCATTAGTCCCTCCGCTNGCGGTGGTGGTNGTTGCAAAAAGACTAATTCCGTTAAATTTCTCCTTGGACATCTGGTAAAGTTGTACCTGTAAGTTTTTAAATTCTGTGTTGTATGTATTGATATCGGAAGAATTTTTTAATACATCTTGGCTTAGCGATTTTAGCTCCGACATCCTCTCCAGTATNCCTGCCGCACCCTGCAAAATCCCGTCCTGTACATCNAGNAATGAAATTGCGTTTTTAATATTGCTGGAAACNCCTTTTAATTTTTCGATTGATGAATTTAATTTCATCGCTACTGCGAGTCCGCCGGCATCATCNGAGGTATCGATGATTCTTTTCCCGCTTGCGAGCCGCTGCATACTCTTTGTGAGTAGTTTGTTATTTTCAGCTAAGTTCCTGCTCGCCCTCACGGCGGCATGATTTGTATTAATTGATAATGGCATAATTAATTCCTCCTTGAATTATGGTTAGTTGATGCAACATCCTTGTGCATTGAATAAATAAGTGGTTACGGATTACATTTTCACCNATCCATCAGGNATCTGGGNGAAATGTTTTTNCGATAAAAGCGGGTATTTAAATTCTACTTAAAGTGATGAAGCCCTGATCTTGTCTTGATTCTCCATGTTCAGAAAAAGCGAGTGAATATAAACCTTCTCTTTTAATCCTGCTTTTGAGTTTGTTATAGGCACGATTCATTCCCAAAAGNACAGCAGAATCNCCTTCGGAAATCACCGACGATCCGGAANCGGAACCATTGTGGACGTGAACGATNTTGTTAGTACTGGTTACTTGTATTTTCATAGTATTATATTTGCTTGATAGTGCAATTTTGTGCATTTCATACAAAATTGAACTAAACTTTGGTGTTGTTAATGATTGATGATTTAAAATTTGTTTATGATTTGATCTATATGGGTGTCAGCTACTCTGATGAAANAATTTAGGAGATGANAATTATCATGCTGTTAGATTTGGATTTTGGTTAACGATNTAGTGTGTAGGTTTAAATTTGATTGTATNGGATAGCAGGTGTGCNTGCTTCTAAAAGATTCCCAATCGCGTTGATGAGCGGGAAATTCATTCTTTTCAAGACAGGTGGATGGGATAAATTCGAGNATGCAGTTGCATACAGCCTAGGCATTGCATTCCTNGCACAGTAAGGATTNGANACACCAGGCGGCCAAGTGGTACGNNCAGGCAGTCGATCTGGAAGTAATACCTTCATCGGATCGATCCTTTCGTGCCTAGNTCGACAGTTGGATAATATGGATTTGAAATCCTCAATGGTTTGAAATGATGGACATACCATAGCAGGGTACTAGATTCGTATCTGTCAGATGGATGAATACCACCGGGCGGCCATGTGGTGCGGGCAGGCAGACGATCTGGAAGTAGTACCCTCATAAGATCGATCCTTTCGCAGCTGGTTCGACAGTTGAATAATATGGATTTGAAATGTTCAATACCTTGAAATGATGGACATACCTGAGCAGGGTACTAGATTCGTATCTGTCAGGTGGATGAATACCACCGGGCGGCCATGTGGTCCGGGCAGGCAGTCGATCTGGAAGTAATATCTTCATCGGATCGATCCTTTCGAACCTGGTTCGACAGTTGGATAATATGGATTTGAAATTCTCAATGGTTTGAAATGATCGATACCTTTACCCATCGAAGGAAAAGCACATGATTTGTTGAGGATAAGTTTCATTGTTTTAAAAACTAAACAACAACCGGGGAAATATGTTTGAAATAAAAAGTTCATTTGGCTTATTTATCACAATTAATATGGTTCATTTAATTGAAGAGTATACTCAGTACATTCTGAGACACTCCTTTAGCTTGTGTAATAGAATTTACATGAAAATTCATTTTTAAATCTGCTTTAAGCATTGCGAGGGATTCACCTGCTAAATCTGCATCCATAATTCTAGAGTATGCCGCTTTATGATTTAGATTCATTAAGCGAAGGTTATCAATTTGACTCTCAATCTTGCTCATATTTGAACCCGTTTTCGCGAGTTCACTCGCAACACTTTCTATAAGAATGGAAAGTTTTGATAAAGTGGTCGTGGCTGCTTCCACTGTACTTAAATTGTAAGTTTCTGTGTCAGACAAGGTAACTGTAGAAATATTCTCCAGGTCCAAACTTGCACCTGTACTGTCTGCAACCGGATCCAAACCACCACCACCTTTGAACGCTTCTATAAATCCCTCATTATTGGAGTAACCACGCGAACTGAGGAAATTTGCCAAGTATGAATTTAAGCCTGACGCGGAAGATCCTTTGTCAGCATCGAATTGTGCTTTCATCCAGGTTGTCATGTGCTTGATCCCATCCGTGTGACCGGCTTCCTTTATTTCAGAATGAAGGAACCGAACGGCAAGATAACCCGCCGCATACTGCTCGCTACTCGACCAATCTTCATTCCCAGTTCCGATTTCATTTATCAGTTGCTGAATATCATCATCCGAAGGGTTGGTACCGAGATGCGCTTTTACCCTTGAATCTCCACCGTGTATAAATTCAGCCAGCCCCTCCTTAAGCCAATTGGCAGAACTTGAACCATCGCCAGTGGGATCTCCAAAATAAGTATTTTGAGCATGGAGTGCATGCACCATTTCGTGGGCAATGATTCGATCACCTGAAATATAAGGCGGGTCAAAATCATTTACTTCTATTACAAGTTTTTGAACATCGGCTTTGTGAGTACCTGTATTGACCGATGACTGCACATAAGCAACCGTTCCTCCTTCAGTTCCATCGATTATTTCTACATCAAAACTATCACTTGTAATAGACCAGCCAAAGGCGATACTTACAGCATCTTCACTAGCCTTAAGCCACCCGATGCCTGACGAATTCCCTGTTAAGTCGTTGTAAATCGAAGTGCCTTTTACACCAGAATAAGAAGAACTTCCAATGGTGCTCCTGTAGGAATTATCTCCGTCGGGGATCACATCTGCATCATTCAAATCAATGGATCCCCCTACATCACTACCAAGTATCGATCCAGTATCGGGGTCTGAACTTAGACCAATCTTATTTGTATAATCGAGTCCATTGGATCCTTTGACGAAATCAATTCCTCCAGACCCAGCTCCGAATAATTTCATATTCCCAAATTTGGTTATTGAAAAATCATTCAACTGCTCAGCCAGTGATATAAATTCTTTATTATAATTTTCACGGTCGGTATCGGACATCAATCCATTCGTGGCTAAACTGGTCAATTCTGACATTCTTTGAAGAACCTCTGATGCCCTGCTTAAAGATTGAGTCTGCGACTGCGTGTAAGAGACCATATTTTGTAAATTCGCCTGACTCACCTGATCCATTTTTACCTTACTGGCAACCCTGGATGAAAATGAAAAAGCACCCGCATCCGTTTGGGCAATATCCTGTTTTTGCCCTGAGGCAAGATTTGATACGGCCTTCTCCTTGGCTTGGTAAATTCGACCCAGCGCTTGTGAGCTACCTAGAGTAAATCCGACGAGATTCATTTGCGTTAATAATAAATTGAATGATTAATTAGGTTCATCTGCACCCAGACGGATTGGACGTAAGTGGTGCAAATAACAATTATAGAATATAACTATTTGGTGATTCGCTTACCCAAGTAGCATGAGGGCGACACTTGAACTTTGGTTGGCTTGTGCGAGCATCGAAGCAGATGCCTGCACTAAGATATTGTACTTGGCTAACTGGGTACTTTCCGTGGCGATATCCACATCCATAATTCTACCATGAGCAGCCTCTAGGTTAGTTCTTCTTTGAGCAGAAGCTTCCTGCGAAAACTCCAGTCTTGATACGGCGGCACCGTTCTCTGCACGCAAGGTTGCGATATTCTCAAGTGCTTTTGTGAAAACACCTACTGAAACATCACTGAGAGCCATTGCACTGGAAGCAACGCTCACAGCAAATGTTTTGGTGGTACCTGAAGCGTTCATCGTACTAGACCAGGCTGCAGAACTAAGACTCGTTTCCGCGGTCTTAATGGTTAAGGCAGACAGAAGCATTGACCGTTGAATACTGACCTTTGGACCTCCTTCTCCATTGGCACTGGTGAATATACTGATAGTAACATCATTGTCAGTAGTTCCGCCAAACACCGCTGTGGAACCCGCACCAAACATACTCACACCATTAAACTTGGTCTGTGCAATCTGNTATAACTGAACCTGNAAGGATTTGAACTCCGAGTTNTAGTTGGCGATNTCNGAACTNTTCTTNAGCACATCCTGACTGAGAGATTTCAGTTCTGCCATACGATCCATGATCTTACCGGATGAATCTAAGATTCCATCCTGNACCTGCAGGAATGAAACCGCATTGCCGATATTCTTCTCGACACCTTTCAGGCGATTGATGGATCCCTTAAGCTTCATAGCAACCGCTAGTCCACCCGCATCATCTGATGGCTTGGTAATCCGACTCCCGCTAGATAAGCGATTTAAGCTTTTCTGCAAAGCGGCATTATTCTTACTTAGTTGATAGCTCGCACGGGCGGCTGCCATATTTGTATTTATAGTTACTGACATTTTTTGGTCCTCCTTGACCGGTTGTTTCCAAGCAACCTCCTGTCGCTTGACTCACCATCTAGTTGGTTTTGGGCGGTGAGTACCCGAGTTGAAAAGTAGAGTTTCGTTTATCCAAGTAGCATGAGGGCAATGCTTGAGCTTTGATTTGCTTGAGCTAACATCGATGCGGACGCCTGCACTAAGATATTATTCTTGGCAAGTTGCGTACTTTCGGTGGCTATATCCACATCCATGATTCTACCATGAGCAGCCTCCAGGTTGGTCCTTCTCTGGGCAGAAGCATCCAAGGAAAATTCAAGCCTTGATACAGCTGCACCATTCTCTGCACGAAGGGTGGCTATATTTTCAAGAGCTTGCGTGAATACCCCCACCGAAACATCCCCGAGTGCCATTGCACTCGAAGAAACGCTCACAGCAAATGTTTTAGTGGTACCTGAAGCGTTCAGCGTACTAGACCACGCTGCAGAACTAAGACTCGCTTCCGCGGTCTTAATAGTTAAAGCAGACAGAAGCATTGACCTATGAATACTTATCTTTGGAGCTCCACCGCCCTCGCTGTTTGCACTTGTAAAAATACTTATGGTGACATCCTGACTGCTTCCTCCACCAAAAACAGCACTTGAACCAGCTCCGAATAAACTTACACCGTTGAATTTAGTCTGCGCAATTTGATATAATTGAACTTGGAGTGATTGAAATTCTGAGCTGTAGTTGGCGATATCAGAAGTGTTCTTTAGCACATCTTGGCTGAGAGATTTCAACTCTGCCATTCGGTCAATGATCTTTCCTGACGAATCTAGGATTCCATCCTGGACTTGTAGGAATGATATCGCATTACCGATATTTTTCTCGACCCCGTTTAGCCTGTTGATTGAGCCTTTAAGCTTCATTGCCACTGCCAATCCACCTGCGTCATCTGATGGTTTGGTAATCCGGCTCCCGCTAGACAAGCGATTCAAGCTTTTCTGCAAAGCGGAGTTGTTTTTACTTAATTGATAGCTAGCTCTGGCGGCAGCCATGTTGGTATTTATTGTTATTGCCATTGTGATTGGTCCTCCTTGACCGTTTTTTGCAATCAACCTCCTGTTGAATGCCCTACCTGGTAGACTGTTAGGCAGTAGGTACCTTGATTAAATAGTTTTGTGAATTAAAGTGTATAGAAGTGCAAAATGTACAAAGTTTTGTTAAAATTTGGTGTATGAGATAATAAATGTGATATGAGTAACTCGAAAAAAAAGTAATACGAGCAACAACAGAATAAAAGAAATGAGCTAGATCGCTTAAGACTGAATGTTAGTTGATAATATAATAAAGTTATACAAGTGTAGGTTGCAGAAATTTTATGATACGTATCGAACTTATAGTGTACTTTTGCCTAGATGCATCACATACGATGGAGAGCGTTAGCTATACAGTTTAGCAAGCCATGATGTAATAAATGCATATAGATATTGGTAGTCATCCGTGACGTTGAGCGACAGCATCCTGTTGTCGGTGATAAGTATTAATTAGTTATAGATTGGCACACTAGATGGTGTACATGAAACTAAGACTAGTTCGAGGCTAGTTCGAAATATCATCCATCTAGAGCTTTAGGCAGTCCTCCTGTTTAATGTTAATTTTAGTAATTTGTAAAAAGTCATTTGATGATCGAACCTGAGACCGACCACCCATGCCTAGGTGGTCGACCCAAGGTCGAAAGCTTCCAAGTCTGAATGCCAATACAGGCTTGGAATAGTAGGAAGGCATGTACATATAAATTATCATATGAGCATGCTGTTTTTTCGTAGTATGAAATAGATTTTGGCTTCCTTGATCTTGAAATGTTTCGGTTAATAAATAAGTTTTGAATTAAATGTTTCTTCCTTCCGATAATACTTGAAGGAAAGGAAATCAATCGGTGCATGTGCATGTAGATACGGATAGGGTGGGGGAATATGCTAACAGTATCATTAGGGTGCACTAATCTTGTCGTAAGGATTTCAGTCGGCGACTGACAGTAGAGAATTGGGGGCAGTCCAGGAAGAGATGTCATTATCTTATCATCCTCCCATCGAAATGA
>NHCX01000031.1 GCA_002168015.1 Verrucomicrobia bacterium TMED44 | reverse complement strand
AGTAAATGAGTCTGGCGAAAATTTTACTCCTTTGGTAGGAGATGGAGAAAACTTGGGATCGATTAGATTCGGATTATCTGCAGTTAAAGGGGTGGGAGATGTAGCTGGAAAAATCATAGTCGAAGAGAGGAGAGAGAACGGTCCATTTGTGAGTTTTACTGATTTAGTGGAACGCGTTGATGGTAAATCGGTAAATAAACGAGTGCTCGAATGCCTGATTAAATCGGGCGGGTTTGATGCCTTGGCAGGGAACCGGGCCGCATTATTGGCTGATCTTGACCGAGCTATGGGGGAAGCCCACCTTAGGCGGAAGGACCGCGAAGCCGGTCAGTCCAATCTTTTCGATCTGATGAGCGGAGAGGAAAATTCTGATACTGACAGTACATCCAACGATTTTTCACCTGCTCAATCCCTTCCTGAAGTTCCAGAAATGGATGAATTAGAAAAGTTAAAGCTGGAGAAGGAACTTCTAGGTTTCTTTCTTTCCGGACATCCGGTTGATACTCTTGGTGGACTGGGCCCTTTATTTGATACGATAACGCAAGCTGAGCTCGACGGTCTCGAAGGGAAGAGGTCCTACCGGCTCTGCGGAGTGATTGCTGAAGTGGAGCGCAGATACACTAAAAAAGATGCCAAGCCATGGGCTCGTTTCACATTACTTACCAAAGAAAAAGATTTTTCATTTCCGATGTTTCCGGAAGCTTATGAGCAATACGGTATGAAGTTGGAAGAGGGTACGATTATGGTGGTGGAAGGAGTCGCTTCTAACCGGGATGGGGAAGTCCGTATCAATGTAAATGTCGTTTTGCCTATTGATCAGGCTTTGTCCAAGTGGGTTGAGGAAGTTACTTGGCTGATCGATCCAGACCATGAGGAAGCCCTGGGATTTACTAAGGAATTATTTTCAAATGGGGAAAAAGGATATGGTGGTGCCCTGATCCGCTTGGGAATTGCAAGGAAAGGAGATAAATCCGGACTAGTTGCGGAAGCAGACGATCGTTTTCGAATGAAAATAGCCATTGATACCTTTAAGAAATGGCGAGCGAAAGCTCCCGTAAAAGCGGTTCGTGTTAAGATTGCTGAACCTGAGCTGCCTCCGGAAAGAAGATATGGTAAACGGGGAGGGTGAGTATTTATCGTTCTTCCGTCTTGACCCGTTGACGAAGAATGATACTTTAAAACTTTTTTCTTATGACGATCGAAATCAAATTACGTAAAGGTGAACCTATGGACCGGGCCATCCGGCGTTTAAAAAAACGCTTGGATCGAGAAGGTGTCATTCGTGATGTCCGTGCTAAACGCTACTTCGAGAAACCTTCTGACAAGAAGCGTATCGCCCGAAAAGTGGCTGCATTTACCCAAATGCTGCGCACGCGTTACGAAAAAATGTAGATTCACACCCCGCCTTTGGGGAATTTTTCTCGTCAGCTAATGGTTGAGATTCTAAGATATATCAATGTCTCAGCTCAGCAAACGTAATGCTTTAAGTCTCCGTAGGGAATGGCGACTATTTGATCAGGATAGGGGAAGTTCCGAAGCCTACCTGAAATTATGTAACCGCATGATCGAAGTGGGCGAATTTCTCCTTGCTCATGATGTTGCCCGGGCCGGCTTATCCCGTCATAAAAATCAAAAAGAATTAAGCCAAAGAGGGGCTCATGCCCTGTGCAAAGCCGGTTCACCTAAGCTGGCTACCCAATTACTGGAAGAATTAGTTGCTTCTGGAGGTCGTGATGTAGAGACGCAGAGCTTACTGGCCAGTGCTTACAAAGATTTGTGTGAGTATTCAACCAGTGAAGAAAGTAAATTTCGCTACGCTGATCTTGCCATTGCCCGATATGAGGAAGCATACAATGCACAACTCCAAAAGAGCAACGGAAAGACTGAGGATTTAGAGAAACAATATTACCCGTGTATAAATGTGGCATTCATGCATTTCATGTTTCATCATTTTGATGATGCCAATGAATATGCAAAAAAAGCTCGTGAGATTTGTCGGCAATTGCGAAAGAAGGATCGCGATTCTTATTGGATAGAAGCCACTGAAGCAGAAGCTTCCTTGATTTTGGGGCAAGTGGAAGCCGCAGTTGAAAGCTATGAATCTGCTTTTAAAAGGAAAGATGCACAACCTTCCTCTATCGCCAGTACGCGTAAGCAGGCACTGCAAATTGCGTCGATGTTTGATGATAAGTCAATTCGCAAGAAAATGGAAAGTGCGTTTCCCTTACTTGGTATTGTTGCCTGTTCCGGACATGTGATCGACAACCCTGGACGTTCCAAACGTTTTCCACCGGAAGCAGAAACAGCTGCTAAGGAACAGATTGAAGCGTCACTTGAAAAACTGGGTGCCCGCTGCGGGTATAGTTCAGCGGCTTGTGGAACCGATATTCTTTTTCTCGAAGCCATGTCCGCCCGGGGAGGAGAAACTCATGTTTTCTTACCTTTCTCTAAAGAAGAATTTATCGAAACCAGCGTTCGTCGTGCCGGTGGAAATTGGGTTGCTCGATTTGAACGGGTCTTGGATCATGCAACTTCTGTTCATTATGTCACCAATGAAGGATACTATGGGGACGATTCCCTGTTTACTTTTTGTAATCAGGTCATGCTTGGTTTCGCAGCCATGCGAGGGCGTGGATTGGATGAAAATCCCAACCTTTTGGTTATTTGGGATGGAGAACCCGGTTCCACTGGGGGTACCGGAGAATTAGTCGAAGCCTGGCGGGAGGAATTTAATGAACCGGAAATTATTGATTCCAAAGATATTTTAGCCCATCTCGAAAAACCTGAACCCGTTCGTATCCATTCGGGGGAAACTCGCCCTAACTTTCGACCGAGTTTTGGAGAGTCGGTCAATTCAGTCCGCTCCATTAAAACCATGCTTTTTGCAGATGTGCAGGCGTTTAGCCGAGTGGTGGAAGATAAAACGGGTGAATTTGTGGAAGCTTTTCACGGTGGTATTTCCGTCCTTATGGGAAAACTTTCCGAACCTCCGGTTTTTGTGAATACTTGGGGAGATAGTTTTTTTGCGGTATTTGAGTCCACGGAGGATGCCTTAAAACTCGCACTGGACATTCGGGATTATTTTAATAAAGGTAGTTGGAAGGATCTGTTAGTCGAAGGGGAGATGGAAATCCGTATTTCAATGCATGCCGGTCCGGTGTATGAGGAATTTGATCCGATTTTGAATCGGAGAAACTTTTTTGGGCGTCATGTTAATCAAGCTGCCCGTATTGAGCCTATTGTCTTGCCAGGTTCCGTATTTGTATCCGAAACCGTAGCTGCCCTGATTTCATTTGGATATGAGAAATACGATTTTGAATATGCTGGCAATCTTGAGCTGGCCAAAGACTTTGGATCCTACCCTATATACATGCTGCAAAGAAAAGGATATTCCGGCGAAGAGGAGCGGGCATGACCGATCAGTCTATTCCCAGCGATCAGATTCCGGAACCTTTTGAATGCTATACCGGAAATAATCCTTACATCTTTGTAAGCTATGCGAGGCTAGACAAATCTTTTGTGTACAGTACACTGCAGGTTTTTAATGATGCTGAGGTAAATATCTGGTATGACGAAGGAATTCCTCCTTCGACTGAATGGGTAGAGGAGATTGCCCAGGCAATAAAAAGATCCTCATTATTCGTCCTCTTTATGTCACCACAAGCGGTTTCCTCCCGTTTTGTTCGCAATGAAATTAATTATGCAGTGAGTTTGGATAAAAACATTCTCACAGTTTATCTTGAGGAAACTTTGCTCCCTGAGGGTCTATCCCTGTGTTTGCAACCCTATCAGTCTTTAGAAGTGAACGATCAGGACTGGTTGCAAAAAGCTTGCTTGGCTATTCAGGCACAAATAAACGATGAAGCTAGTAATCTAGTTGAGTTTCAGACCGATACGCCTGATATACCGGGTATTGATTTGGGAGGTCAACTATGGGGTCACTGGGAAAGGGCGATGCAGGCCCAAGGCACCCGTCACGGTTTGCGGGTGAGCAAGAAATCAATTTGTGAAAGTGAGACTTTGCCCCCGCCTGCGACTGGAATTGAGGAAGATGAAGGGCTCGTCGCATCCACAAGTTTAGAACCGTCTCCGGACCGAACTTCTTCTGGCAAGACCCGGCACCCATGGGCTGTCAATGTAGAAGTCAACCAAACAACACCATCGGTTGAATCCAACAAAATCTTTGAAGATACTTATGCTGGTACCTTTATGTGGATACCGCCGGGAGAGATCTCGATTTGGGTTCCCTATGCGGAGGAACAGCGAGTCGTCAAGGTATCCCGTGGCTTTTGGATGGCTAAATATCCCGTCACTCAGGAAGTCTATCAGGGGGTTATGGGGATGAACCCAAGTTTTGCAGAAACCCTTGTTGAAGGCACAGAGGATAACCTGCCCGTAAATAATGTATCCTGGTTAGATGCGGTCTCTTTTTGTAAAGCACTGACCATTCTTGCCCGTAATCAGCATACGCTTCCTTCCAACAGTGAATTTCGCTTACCCACTGAAGTAGAGTGGGAATATGCATGCCGGGGTGGTTCGACCTCAGGTTATTATTTTGGAGACGACCCCAATGACCTTCTTCTTCACGGTTGGTTTAAAGCCAATAGTCAAAAAAGAATTCATGCTGTTGGAATGAAAGCACCAAATCCCTGGGGTTTGCATGATCTTTACGGAAATGTTCGGGAGTGGGTAGGTAATTCTTTCGTCAATACTCTGCTTAATGACAGTGAGCAGGACGAATTTCGCATCAGTCGGGGTGGTGGGTATATGAAGACTGCATCCGAGTGTAAATCTGCCTCCCGTTCCACTAATTCTCTACACCACCGCTTTCGTAATCTTGGGTTTCGTCTTGCCTTAGCAGAGTTGCCTGGAATCACGGGTAAATAAAACCGATCATTTTGCGGAGGCTTTTTGTTGTCAAAAAGCCTGAAAGTCGGCAGTTTCTAACCCTTTGTTATGAACCCCGAAGCCCCCAATAAATCCAAAGGTGAAACGCCGATGGACGGAAGTGATCAAGTTGCCGTCCGTCAAGCCAAACTCGATCAGATGCGAGAGCATGGATTTGATCCCTACCGTGCAAACTGGGAACAGTCACACACTTCACTGGAAGCGTGCGGGCTTTTGCCCGAAGAGGAAGAAGAAGGTCCCGAAGTTTCGGTCGCGGGGCGTTTAGTTGCTTTTCGAGTGATGGGGAAGGCCACTTTTCTTAAAATACTGGACCGGAAAGGGAAAATACAATCCTATGTCAGACGGGATGAGATCGGAGAGGAAGAATACGCAGCTTTTAAAAAGTTGGATTTAGGAGATTTTATCGGCATTCGTGGTCCTTTATTCCGGACAAAAACCGGAGAAGTGACGGTTCGTGCAAAAGAATACCGTTTAGTATCCAAAGCATTACGACCTTTACCAGAGAAGTGGCATGGACTCACGGACAACGAACAAATTTATCGTCAACGCTACTTAGATCTTATTGTTAATGAAGAATCACGCGAAAGATTTCAGGCACGCAGTCGGATCATTCGGGAAATCCGCGAATTCTTCTGGAGTCGTGATTTTCTGGAAGTGGAAACACCCATGTTGCAGTCCGTTTCTGGAGGTGCCGCTGCCCGTCCGTTCCGTACCCATTTTAATGCCTTGGATTGTGACTTCTCTCTTCGTATCGCTTTGGAATTGCACCTCAAGAGGTTATTAGTCGGTGGATTTGATCGGGTCTTCGAAGTGGGGAGGGTCTTTCGTAACGAAGGTCTTTCCCGAAGGCATAACCCGGAATTCACTATGCTCGAAGCCTATCAGGCATATACAGATTACCGTGGCATGATGGAACTTACTCAGTCTCTTATACAGCAGGTTGCGGAGCGTTCCCTAGGAACCCTCCAAATGGAGCGAGCAGAAGGGGAAGCCATAGATTTATCCGGTGAATGGAGGGAAGCTAAATATAAGGATCTCATTATTGAAGCAGTTGAGCAAAATGATTGGTTTGAATTACCCAAGGAGGCTAAGCTTGAGAAAACCAAACAATTGGGTATTGAAGTGGACCCGGAATTGGAAGATTTTGAAATCACCAATGATGTATTCGAGAAAATCATCGAGCATACCTTGATCCAACCCACTTTTGTCACCCATATCCCTAGGGAATTATGCCCCCTTGCTAAAATTACTGAATCTGATGATTCAACCATCGATGTATTTGAACTGTGTATCAACGGGCAGGAAATTGCTCCAGCATATTCCGAGCAGAACGATCCAGCTGTCCAGCGTGATGCATTTATGAAGCAGGTAGGGGAAGAGACTCAGGAGTTGGATGATGATTTCCTTCTCGCACTTGAACACGGTATGCCTCCAGCTGGGGGTATGGGATTAGGGATTGATCGATTGGTTATTTTCCTGACTAATGCCGCAAATATTAGAGATACCATATTATTTCCAACGCTTCGCCCGTCTTGATTTAAAATAGGGGGCAGTAAGCCCCATGTGGGAATGAAAAAAACAAAAGGCATTCGTAAAGCAGACGATCTAATAATCATCAGGTCGATCTGGTGGAGGCAGTCAGCACTCACCTTATTTCTGTTGGTTGCTGCCTTAGTTTTTGCTTTCATTGATTATGTAGGTCCAATTATAAGTTGGGCATGTACAATTCTGTTCGGTTTAACTTTCATTCTAAGTCTTTTTGATCAAGTCTTCGTATGGTCTCGTTTACGAATCGATGAGGATGGGTACGATTTACGCACCTGGTTTCGTCGATTGAAATATCGACACCAGGATATTGATTGTTTTACCAGTCAGATTTATCTCAACCGAGAATTGATCATTTTAAAGTTGAAGAAAGAAGCAGTTGAGAAATATCAATTACCACAAGATGAGATTCCATTCCCATGTTCATTCGGCAGGATTGTGGAAGATATCATGAAACAGTTAAATGAGTCTTTAGACAAAACTCCAAGGAAAGCTAAAAAAACCTAATCTTTTAAGTAGCCAGCTCTTTTGTCTTGTTACCTTTGAATGAGGGGAAATAGGCTATGCAGATCATGATCATTTGGCTGAGGATGAAGTACATCAGCGGGTTGAATGCCTTATCCATAAATCCATACGAATGAAGACCCACCCCCAACATATTGGTCCCAAACCAAGACCAAGCCGTGACCACATTTCCAAATATCGCAATGGCAGAAATTCCACGAATTTTAGCAATACCTGACCATCTTGCGTGAAGAAGAATTGCGTTCCAAATTACAATTAATAAAGCACCGTTTTCTTTGGCATCCCATCCCCAAAATCGTCCCCAAGACTGGTCTGCCCAAATTCCACCCAATACTGTACCGACTAAGCTGAAGAATAAGGAGAAACAAGTGATTCCATAGATCATGGATCCTAAAATTTTTTGGGCGTCTTTTTCGGTACTCATGAGTTTCGAACCATATTTTGCACTACTTCCAAAAATAGAGAGTACGAATTTATGGCAAACATAGGCGATCCCGAGAAATCCTGCGAGAAATGTGGTGGAATACCCAATCGTAATGATCACCACATGCGTAGCTAACCAAAAATTGGAATCAAGCACCGCCCTCATCATTTCCATGGTGTCTCCCGTTGGATTTAAGGATGAATCCAAACTTAGGTTATGTGCAATTACCAGGCTGCCGAATCCGATTAGAGCACCCATTGCTGAGGCGACGGCAAGCCGAAGAAATTTTTCTGTAAAGAAGCAAAGTAAAACGGCTCCCCATCCAATGAATAGGGCAGATGAATAAAGGTTTGTAACCGGGGGGCGCCCTTCGATGTACATTCTTCCTGCAAGTCCAAATGTATGGGAAAGTAAAACAATCGCAGTTAAAATGTAAGCCGCGTTGCGAAGAACCCGGGCTAATTCACCTCTTTTACCAAGGGTGGTGGAGTAAGTTGATGCCAGCCATGAGGCGCCGGCAATGACGAAAATCAGTACATATGCGATAGAACTTCTGTAGAAAGGTTCGAATCCGTTGTAGGTTTTCTCAAAACTTAATGTCGCCGCATCTTCTCCGGCTCTTGCAGTTCCCGTTTCGCGAAGCTCCGCAACCGTAGAATTGAATGTAGAATAATCAAGGGCGAGGTAGCTTTTTTTGAGTTTTTCATAGAGCCCAAGAACAGGATCCACTTCTCTCCTTAGTTTGATGGCCTCGGCATATTGAGATGCGAAAAGAGCGGTTGGGTCCATCTTACTATTAATACGAATTTTTTGTAATTCTGCCTGTAATAAGGTTGGATCAAGAGAAACTAAGCGTTGCAAAGTACTTGAGAAACGAGCGGGATCCATGTTTTGTTTTTCTTTAGAATCAAGAGGTTCTTTCCCCACCAGCGACTCACCAATTGAACGCCATTGCCTTTTGGGATCATCCTTTTCTGGAGGAATCACAAAAAATTCCGACCACAAATTCATTCTTGAATAATGGTCGAGGAAGAAAACTACTTTTGCAAAATCAGCACTACCCAAGCGAATATCTTCAGGGCGGTTTGATAGATCTTTAGTTAGTTGTCGGAAACGCANATATTCCGCTGTTAAATCATCGTCCTCTTCAGGGTCGAAGAGAATTTCAGCAACTTGCAATTGATCTGCCATTTCTGGGGACAAATTGGGAGAGGGGGGGGAGAGAGTTGACTTAAGCTTACGGTAGAGCAGAACAGACCGATAAAGGTCTATCATGTTTTGATCGTAAGGGTCNCTAAATTCTTGNTCTTTTTTTCCGGCATCTCNGGCTGCCTCATCTATTTTACCAAGATATGGTTCCAGTTCAGAGTAAGAAAAATACTTTCCGTCTTTTGTCATCTTTTTGTTGATGACACCTAAGACTTGATCGTGATCNATCANAAAAGTTTTGTAATCATCACTTTCTTTCGGTTGGAAAAGTACTTTNCTAAACCATTCGATTGCGGAAATTTCGACTGCAGTTTTAGGTATACCATTTTGTGGATGACCTTGGATCATTTTTCTCGATGAAAAATAGTTGTGATAATTTAGTTCCTGCAAACTGAGAGAATCTTTCCCATTGGAAGCAATTTGGTTTTTGATTCGATCAAATTCAGCGGTCTCCTCATCACTGAGGATTTTAAGGGCAGTTCTTTTATTTCGAAGTACAAGTAAAGCATTTCGGGCCACACTATCGATGGGTTTGACTCGACCTCCCCGCAAAACCGGAATTCGAGAAAACCCTTCCAGATCAAATGTGTCAGATGAAGCCTTTGGCTCGCCAGTAACAAAATCTATAATTGAAGAAGTGGCATAGCGATTGGGAAGAAAAGCAAAGTAGATTCCCAGTACGATCAATGTCCATAAAAGGATTCTGTTTGTAATCGATTTCTTTTGGATATCTTGGCTCATGCAGGTTGTGCATTGTTGGAATTTTTACGTAAAAAACGAACGAGATGAAAACTAAACTGCCAAAGTAACCCGATGGAAACTAATATACAGGCGATGTAAGGAACCAGCCAACTAGGATTTCGGATTACCTGAAAGACTGTATAATCTGCGGCCGCGTTCATTTGGTACTGGTAGAAAGTTTTTCCGGCATGCCTAAGAGGCGTGTTCATATAAACGAGTGCCTGTCGGGTTTGATTTTTTTCCATGTTAAGAACGATATCACTCTCAAAATTGAAGGGAATTTCAGTGCCCTGATAAAATTCGTTTTCAATATCTAAGAGTTCAATTGAATACGGGAGGTATTCGCGTTCACTCCTAAGGGTAACTCCCCATAGTCTGCCATCGTGCCTTATTGGTTGAAATGCAAAATCAGAAAGCTTGGGGCTTTGTTTCCACCAATGATTGCCTCCTGGGTGAGCTAGAGACAGCCAAGTTCCAAGGCTTTTTGTTCCATCAAAAATCTCAAAAACTAAATAGCCGAAATTTAATCCCTCGCTGCTGAAATCCTCTTCCTTTGTCCTAATTGTAAGNTTCGCGGTCTGTCCGACNCCACGATTGACCTCTCTCGCTTCTCCTTCGCGAGTCGAGCCTTGTGGAGTGACAGTGAAATCACAATTTACTCCAAACTTTTTGACTTTAACTTTAAAAGGAAGGTCGGCCGCTCGAACCGTTCCTCCATCTTCCAAAATATCTTGGGGGATGGTGACAACTTTCTCAGTTTTGGGATCCGTTACATCGGAAAAGGCAAGTTCTACACCATGGAATCTTTCGATATAATTGCTAGATTCGCCTTTGTTTATTTGCATGCGAGATTCTTCCTGCATAGCCTGCGTGGCGAGTTGCCCGACTAACAACATGATGATTCCCAAATGGATGAGCTGGATACCCATTTTTTTTCCAGTCCATTGGAAACGCGTGATATATGCTGCAGTAAGATTTACGATCAATAACCCACCAAGTAGATACCCTCCAGGAATGGGGATGGGGATAGCATGAAGAAATTCTCCGCCCCAGAATTGTTCAGGATAATGCCAAATGCCAAACATGGATTCAAAATATTCAGCCAGGGCTCCTCGTATGCCAATTCTCACCTGTTCAAGGGTTGCCACAAAGATCAAAATCATTGACAGACTCAACAAGGTGAGTGTCAGCCTTATCGAGGCTAAAGGAACAAGCCAGGCGAATTTCTTTCGTCTTGCCCCAAGAGAGCTTCTTTTCTTTTTATTCGTATTTGTATGATTGGACATTTTGTAATTAGTGGAAACAAACACTCTTCAAGAAAGACAGGAAATTGGATTTCTCAACTTCAGCGAGTGCCCTGTCCCCTGAAATTTTAAAAAACCAGGATCGCTCATTCAAAAGTAGGATGGCTGCGAAAAGTGATTCAGTTTCGCCTTCAGCGATGACAAGTTGGGCATCTTTCTCGTCTAGAATGAGGGGGGAAATATATTTAGAGAGCTCAGTCTCTTCGACTGGGTCTATGCCAATTTGGCCAAGCCAACGATTTACATTAGCGAGGGTTCCCCCGACATCTCCCGGGAAGGAAGTTACAGAGAAATCCAATTTGCTTCCATTATTATCTGTCACCTCATAACTAGCCAGTCTCATGGAAGAAGCCGAAGTTTTCACCCAGTGAGAAGGAATTTCCCATGTGGGTTCATTTTCGATATTGGCAACAGGGGGGGGAGGGGGAGCGGGTGCTTGTGCCCGGATTTCCACTTCACCTGCTCGAAGAGTGGTGGATGCAAGGAAGGCTTCAAAGTTTTCTGACTGCTCATTAATTAGCTCACTATCTCCNATAAAAGGGAAGAGCCAGGTCTCTCCTTCATTTCGGTGAAGTGCCAAAAGAATGGTACGGGTAGACCCTTCTTGTCCTTTGTCAGAAAGTCGGATCCATTCAAATTCACGGCCCCCGATATTTTTGATTTCACTGATCTCTTTAAGTTCAGATTCTCCAATCTTTGACTGCCCGAGCTCCATTCCAAACATATTGGCGACATCGGTACTAGACACGGATTCTCTAAAAGGCATCACTCCAATCCTGCCCATTGGTCCAAGGTCNGTTTTGACATGAAAAGAACCAGCCATNGGTCCNGAAAGGTCGGGGTTTTCTCCCCATTCTNTGGGGAGTTCCCAGGACACGACAGGACCTGTATATTCACTTGGAATTTCATAGGTTTGTATTTCTGCGTCCTCCCCGCAGGAAAGAAAGAATAATAAAACTATAATCACCGCTACTTTTGGGAAGACAGTTTGGGCATTTATATAACGAGGAATCATACAGNTATAATTATGTGAAAGATTAAATTCTAGGCAACCCGAACAGACCGAAATCAGGCATTACATTTAAAGAGCACCACATCTCCGTCCTCGAATAAATACTCCTTACCTTCCAGTCTCCACTTGCCTGTCTCCCTTGCGGACTGCATCGAACCAGCGCCGATCAGGTCATCGTATGAGACTACCTCGGCCTTGATGAAATTTTTCTCGAAATCGGTATGGATCACACCCGCACACTGAGGAGCGGTCATCCCTTTGGTAAAAGTCCATGCCCTTGCCTCTTTTTCACCGGCCGTTAAGTAACTGGCCAANCCAAGTAAGTCATAAGTTGCCTTAATAAGCGAGGAAACACCGGAATCATCCACACCCATAGCATCCAAATATTCTTTAGCTTCTTCGTCCGCCAATTCGGAAAGTTCTTCCTCCATTTTAGCTGAGATTACACAACAATTGGCATCCTGCTGATTGGCTGCCCACTCTTGAAATACAGGCAGATGGCGATTGCCTGAAGAGTCTGAAATTTCCTCCTCTTTCAGGTTGCAGGCATATAGCATTGACTTGGCACTGAGCAGAAAAAAGGATTTTAACCGGACCCTTTCATCCTCATCCATATCCAATAGGTTAGCGGGTATACCCTCATCGAGGTGAGGCAACAGGCGTTCGAGAAGGGCGACATTGGCAGCAGCATCCTTATCCTGTCCTCGTGCTTTTTTCTGGTTTTTTTGGAGCTGGCTCTGGACTGACTCAACATCCGCAAGAATGAGTTCAGTCATGATTACCTCTGCATCTCCGACAGGATCGACTCGCCCCATGTTATGGATCACATCCTCATCATCAAAGCACCGCACGACATGGACGATCGCGTCCACTTCACGAACATTGGCGAGAAATTTATTCCCCAAGCCTTCCCCTTTGCTCGCACCGGCGACCAAACCTGCGATATCAACCATTTCAATAGCTGCAGGGATGATGGTTGTTGTTCCCACCAAATTGGCCAGGGGTTGAAGACGGATATCCGGAACCTGTACGACTCCGACATTCGGATCAATCGTGCAAAACGGATAGTTGGCAGCCTCCGCCTTGCGAGACTTGGTCAGGGCGTTAAAAAGAGTGCTTTTGCCCACATTGGGCAAACCTACGATTCCAGCTTGAAGCATAATAAATAAAATCTGATATCATGCCCAAAGCTCCTCCCTCGGTCAAGGGCACATGGTAATTCGCTGATGCTTTCTCATTGACTGAAAAGGTATAGGGATTAAATTAGTNAAGATAATTTATGGCGATAGTAGCTCAGTTGGTTAGAGCACCGGCTTGTGGTGCCGGGGGTCGCCGGTTCGAATCCGGTCTGTCGCCCCACTTTTTTAGAAAAAACAATAAGTAGGACCCAAATTTGGGAGATGGTGAAGTGAAAGTACCTCTCATCGTAGTGAATCAAAAGGGAAGGAGTGAGCCCTTAAATTTATTTACAGAACTCTTGAAGTAAATTGATGAGACGATTTGTAATATGCATATTTTTATTCTGTCGAGTGAGTAATCATAGCTGCATAATATCTTGAAACAGCGAGTACCTTACTAGGAAAAAAGGAATTATTTTTTTGTTTATCTAGTAAATTGGAGAGTGACTTGAAAAGGAAATGCCAGAGGTTCGCCATTGTTTTTCTCCAATCTTTTCCTAATCCGTCGGTTCTTTTTGTCCAATTTGGGCTTGGCTAATTTTGGTGACAATGGAAATAAAAGCGAAACAAAGGATTATCCACAAGACTTCTCCACCAAGATTTAAGAAACTAATTTTCATGAACTCATCAATTGTCTGAGCTTTTTCCTCTAAGTTTGAAGAGATTTGAGGGACAGAATTCGATGCAATCCATAAAATCCACCACTTTAGAATAGCTTTTGGTTTTTCATTCGCACTCCAGTCGTTAGGAGAGTGGCTGGCAGACCAAATTTCATTCATTACATGAAAAGGCTTGAAAAGATTTGCGATAGGTACAAAAAACCAACCCACTGACCAACCCGGTGAAAATTTCATTTGTTTGGACCCCAATGCCCTGACATTCTTATTGCATCGATGTATCCATTTAAAAATTAATATTCCGCCGCCCAAAAAAAGACTTATAAATAAGAGACTCAAATTAATCGTTATTTCTTCTGCTGATGCTAATACGGTTATGAAATCAGTTTGATTGCTAAAGGTTCCGTTTTTAAAATCCCATAATATTTTAATTTCCCATGAGATAGAAAGTATTAGAAGAACCGATACAATTATATGTGCATACATCAATCTTTTGATCCACATCGACAATTTTAAAGGACTTTTAAATTCAAAGTTATCTTTCATGATCTAATTTTATCGTATTATAAATTTATGGAATCAATATTAAAAGTATGGTTAGTATAATAATGCAAAATTTGAAAAAATTGCACTATGCCACTTTATTAAAAGAGGTGATCCACTAGTATTTTATTATAAGCAGTTCCTGCTATTGAAAATGAAAATGCTTACCAAGCTAGATAAAATTCAAGGTCCTTCTTATAAATGTGGGTTATTTAAATAAGAGAGTTGGTATCGTTAAGGAAAAAAGTCGCGAGATATATAAAAAGGCGAATCGCTTATGCTAGAAATAAGTTTCGCTAGTTAAGAACTAAAAATAATCGCAATTCATTGTTAACGGATATTGACGGCGTAGATATCCTGTTTTGGTTGGCCAGAGCTGATTTGACCTTTTAGGCGCATTTCTCGTCTGCCCTCGACACGAATAAGTACGGTAAAGCTTGTGGGATCTTTTCCTCCTTTGTTTGAATAGTGATTTACGCAAACTTGATACCGGCCACTTATGCGACGGGGAAAATATAAATTTTCGACTGGTTCTCGGGAGCGTTCGTGGGCAGCATTCATATCAACATCTAATTCTCCAATCTTGCCTTTTCGATTACTGTAGAAAATTTCCTCCCGGTTAGGCCCGATGCAATGGAGGTCGAGATCGTTGTAATTGTCCCAAAGTAAGGAAACGGTAATAAATCCCTGTTTTGCCCCGGCACGACTTAGGCGAGTGCTGAAATTTCCCATTTTGAAGACAGAGAAATCAAGATTCCCACGAAGATTAAATCCTTTTGCCTCGGTTGGGGTAACAGGAGGATTCAGTTCAGCAACTTTAAGTTTAAAGTCTGGTTCGGGGGCTACAATATCGGAAATTGCTTTTGCCTGAAAAGTGGAAGTCGATTTTTTCGGGGTGCTGTTTCGTTGCCTCATGATTAAACGTACGATATTCTCCTTTTTTATTATCCCTTGATCACTGGAAGGAGAACTGGAGAATTCGGCACTGGGTTTTTTGAGTGGTCGGTTGGCCACAAAATCCCAGAGAAAGCCAAGGATCAGGCAGGTAAGGCAGACCGACAGAAGAAAGCTTGTAATTACCCGCATTCGGCCTTGGTTTTGAATGAAAAATTCAGACCGTAAAAAATCTCGCATACTGCAATATCTCGCACTTATTTACTAAATGCAAATAAACTAACTAGTTTTTCACATCATTATTCCCGATAAACGGGGGTGTTTAGTTATGAACCTTGAAAGGGAGTATCGCGGCAAATTAGATAGCTTGCGGGCTTGACGCGGGTAGGATGGATTGGTTTGATGAAAATAATGATTAATCCATTGTTATTTGCCCTCATGGCAATGGTTGTGTTTTCCGCAATTGCACAGGATGAAGAGAATGCTTCCATACGTCCGATCATTTTGGACGAAATTGATGCATCGATTGAGGCCCGTAAAAGTCTGGTACGTTTTTATCATTGGTCTGATTTTGTATACGCATCCGATGAGGAAAAAAAGTTTTGGGACGAATTACCTGACTGGTCGGGAGTGACCAAAGCTGTGCCGGTATCCAATCAACCACCGCAGACTGAATCAAAACCGTCAGGTGGTTTTTTCAGTATTTTCAAACGTCGTCCAGCCGAATCCAAGCCCGCAGCAGTAATCACACGAAATGTAAAAGCGGGTGCTTTTGATATTCCTCTAGCTCGGAGGGATGAGAATGGAACGATCCTCTTGGAGGAAAATGCCACCGGTTACAGCGGATTTGCCAAGTATAAATTTTTTGCTTTTCGTACGCTTTATGAAGTTAAAAACGGGTGGGTTAAGCACATGAAAACATGGTATCCGGATGGCCAGCAAAAGGAGGATCACAATTATAGAAATGGTTTTCAGCATGGGCCTTACCAACATTGGTATGAGAACGGGCAGCTTGAAAAGTTTGGTAACAATCGGGATGGGAAACCTGATGGGCCTTTTTCCATGTGGTACGAGAATGGACAGAAATGGATCGAGCAAAACTACCTAAATGGTGAACGCGATGGGTATTCGATTTTTTATAACCCAGATGGAGTCGAGCGTAAAAGAACGGCTCACAAAAATGGGAAATTCATTCTTCTCGAAAATTGGCAAGGCACCCAAGAAGAGGCGGAAGAGGCTTTTAAGGTTGTCAGTGAAGATGGTACGGATTTGATGTTCCTTAAATACGGCATTTTCCCTTATTCCGGGACATTAACAGTAAAAAGTGAAGATGGCGTGCTTAGTGGTAAAGTCTCTTTTCTTCATGGTCTTATGCATGGGGAAGAGATTACTTATGATGACAACGGAAGTATCCGTGAGAAAAAAACTTTCTCTTTTGGCAAAATTGTAAATTAACAGCTTTTTTTAGGCTGATCTCGCACTACGATTTTTTCTTTTGACCTTCAAGTTTTTCGCGAATGGATTGTCTGATTTTTTCTCCAGTTAGATCAAGGATGGTTACAATTATAAGGATACAAAGGAGCACAAGGGAGAATTTATTCCAACTGTCAGCAGACTCCGCATAAAGTTTTAGATGTAGCCCAATTCCACCTGCACCCACATATCCAATGATGCTGGCGGAGCGAACATTGTACTCCAGCATCCACAAGCAGTGACTCCAAATGATTGGCCGTGCATTGGGCCAAAGACCGTACTGAAAAGCTTGCAGCGGGCTTGCATCAAGTGAACGGAGGGCTTTTTGAGCATCGGTGTTTGCGGACTCAAACGCTTCACTGAAAAATTTGGCAAGGTAGCCAACACTGTAGAGAGTGAGTGCGATGACTCCGGCAAGCGGGTTGGACCCTACAATCACTACGGCAAGCAAAGCCCAAAGCAGGCTTGGAATGGTACGGATAATGTTAAGTAACATACGGGTGGGCCAGAGTAGCCAGAGGGGGGAAATGGTACGGGCGGCACAGATGGATAAACCGATCGAGAGGGTGATCGCAAGCAGGGTGGAAACGAGTGCGATTTGCACGGTTTCAACCAAGCCCTCAATTGTGCGGTTAAGGATGCTCCAGTCGGGCGGAAAAAATTGGGCGGCAAAGCGGGAGAGATTACCCCAATAGTCAAGATCACGTCCTGAGCCTTCAATCGCAGGCATGGAACCCAGGGCTCCGACCAAGAAGAGAAGAAAAGTGACTCCCAGAAGGTCGAAACGGCTGTGCCAGGGAAGATCAGTCTTCATGTCTGATTGCTCGGTTGCAGGTTTTCAAGTTTCCAACCTTGGGGATCGGTGGAATCGAGACGAAGAACCAAGTCCGCAAATTTTTCCACCTGTTCATCATTATGAAGGGCACAGACCAGACAACCTTTCCTCTGGGTAATCGTTGATTTCAAATGGGTCAGTATTTGATCCGCCGAGGAGGGATCGAGGCTGGATACGGGTTCATCTGCAAGCAGGAGGAGGGGACGAGCAAGGAGGGTACGGCAGGCGGCCACCCTTTGTCTTTCACCCCGTGAAAGCGTTGAAACCCACTGGCTTTCCTTGGAGGAAAGTCCGAACTGGGAAAGTAATCGACTTGCTTCTTCGCGTTCATCTTTTGGGAAACTCCATAGGGTGGAGAGAAAAGAATGCCGACCTAGACTTCCCCCAAGAACATTTGTTACTGCGGTGGCCCCGTCTGCCAATTGTAAATCCTGAAAAATCATTGCCAATTGAGAGGATGATTCAAGGCAGTTTGAGACCTGTCCGGCTACAGGGTCGAGTTCTCCGGCAAGTGTCCGTAGCAAGGTGGTCTTTCCGGATCCCGAAGGTCCGGTGACTGCAACAAAAGATCCGGGACTGAGGGAAAGACTGAGCCCTTTGATCAGCAAACGGTCTTCTACCTCCAGTCTGAGCTGCTGGGTGAAAAGGAGAGGGGGGGACATAAGGTTAATTGAGTAAAGAGCAAAGAGAAAACAAGTGGGTTATGGCTTGAGCGTTTTTTGTATTTCCAGGGCTTCGCGGGTCACGCGCAGATGTTTGTCCTGATCCACCACCACAAGCTCTCCGTTAAATATACGATCTCTAAGTTGCGGATTTTCCTGATTGATATCCAAAAAAGCCTGTTGGAGGTATTTTTGATCGTTTTTCGAGAGGCTTCCCCGAACACAGAGGGTGTGGGCAGGAACAGGACCTTGTTCCTGAATGATCTTGAGTTTCGCTTTTTGAGCATCGGTGAGGTATTTATTATCTCCTTTGAACACATAATCGCTGACAGCGGCTGCTTCCACTTCTCCACTCAGAACTTTTTCGACGGCGGATACATAGCCGGTGCCGTATACAGTTTGTGAAAAGTAGTCAGTCAGGGAAGCGTTCGGGCCGACGAGACCTTTTTGAGCCAAGTCCCATGTGGGAATCAGGAAGCCAGAGGTGCTTGAACGGCTTGCAAACGCAACTGGTTTGCCCTTGAGTTCAATAATAGACTGATACGGTTTATCTTGGAGACTAAGCCAAACGCTATTGTAGTAAGGTTTCCCGCTTTTAAGATGAACAAGCAGGATTGAGGCGGTTTCCTGATCCAGATTCCGGGCAGCATCAGTGGAGCTGAGATAGCCAAGATCGAGGGTTCCATTACGGAAAGATTCAACCACGGTAGCCGAGTCAGTGGGAATAATAACTTCGACAGCTCTTTGCATTTTATTGGAGAGAAATTTTTCCAGATCATGTTTCTCGGCCAACATTTCCTCAGGGTTTTTATTAGCTTTGAGGGCAATGATCAGTTTTTTAAGGCTTAGTTGGTTGGGCTTGGTCTCTTCGGGCATCTGGGGCTCGATATCTGAACCACAGGCACAGAGAAATAAAAGACCGAATCCGCAGAGAACCGATCGCATGGATGAAGACAAGGTATGTATACGACTTTTCATAGTAAAATTATTGAGACTGGGTCTCAATAGGAATAGGAATTTATCCATAAATGGTCAATGACGGAAAATTTTTGGAGGAGAGAAATTTACTTGGAACCTAAATCACGAATAACCTTCTGCAAATATGCTAGGGTGAATTCGCTGGGGGTTCCCTGTTTTTTCATCCAAGCCTGACAGCAGGAAGTCATGGTTTGCCTAAGGCTTGCCTCGCGGGCGAGTTTGAGAAGTAAAGAATTAGTCTCGGTGGTGTTTGCCCCAACCAGGAGAGCTTCGTGAGCAATGAGATCGGTACAGGTTTCCCGAAAGTTTTGGTGATTTGGTCCCATAACAAGAGGAAGATTCAAGGCAACTGGTTCGATCGGGTTTTGGCCGCCATGGTGGGGAGAGAGTGATTTACCCATAAAGGCAAAATCTGCAGCTTGGAGTAGGGACATAACTTCTCCGGTGGTGTCGGCAAGGTAGGCAATCGAGTCTTGAGTTCCTTCTTTTTGGGTACTTCTCAGATTATGAGGCAGACCGGAAGTTTCCAGAACCCGTCTGATCTCGTGCCTGCGTTCCGCATGTCTGGGAATAATCAGGAGTTTAATATCCATTTTCTCCAGACGTAGAGACTGAACGAGTTCGATGAGTAATTTCTCTTCGCCCGGCCAGGTTGAAATGCCAGCCAGTATCAGATCTTCTTTTGAAAATCCCAGTTCCTGACGCATTTCCNATTTTTTTTCAGGATAAATTAGGGATTTATCTACGGCATCAATTTTAAGATTACCAGATATTTGAACACGAGATGNNGGGAAGTTCAATTGGAGCCACCTGGCTTGTTGTCTTTCGGACGACGCAATCACAAAAAGATTGGGAGGGAAAATAAGAGAGTGTGCCCAACGAAGTTTCGGGGAGGAGAGTCTTGCGAATGTACGGTCCGAAAGGCGGGCATTGATTATAAGCAAGGGAACCGCTCTTTTTTTTGCCTGATAAAAATGTTCTGGCCAGAGTTCGCTGTCGACCAAAATGGCAAGGTCGGGGTCAATTCTTCTCCATGCTTTCCGTGAAAATGGAAGCCAGTCGAAAGGAAAAGGACCGTGNNCAAGTAGTCGGGATTTATAGTTTTCGGCCGCCATTTTTAGTCCAGTGCTTGTGGTGCCACTAAGAACAATTTCGGTGCTTGGGTCGACGAGAAGGGCATCGAGCAGTTTAGCGATGGAGGACAGTTCACCCACGCTGACTGCCTGAATCCAAATTCGGGTAACGCCCTCTTTTTTCGGGGGTAAGCTAGGCCATAGGCCAGCACGGTATCCAAATTTCAGGCTGTATCCCCCGCGGCGAATCATCCGGTAGGCATAGTAGGGGAGGGCGAGGACTCCAAGCAGGGGAAGAAGTAANCGATAAAGGCCAATCATAAGAGATGGAAAAAAGCAGAATGCTTTTCCGTTGCCAAATGGGGGGTGGATAAGAGATGATTCAAACTTTTGATTATGGACAATTCTGACCGAATCGCGAAACTTTTTTCATCATGCAAAGAAAATGGCCGTGCCGCTTTTGTGGGGTATGTCTGTGCCTGTGATCCAGATTTTGAAACTTCCTTGGAAGTTTGCCGTAATCTTTTGGATAATGGGGTAGATTTACTGGAACTTGGGGTTCCTTTTTCCGACCCGTTGGCGGATGGATTGACTAATCAGTTAGCCGCTCAGCGTGCCTTGGAGGCAGGTTGTACTCAGGATGATGTGTTACGTTTAGTTGAAGAGATCCGAAAATTTTCGGAGGCTCCCATTGTTTTTTACACTTACTACAACCTGGTTTTTTCACAGGGTGTGCGTAGCTATGTAGAGCGAGCAAAGAAAGCGGGAGTCGATGGGTTTTTAACTCTTGATTTGCCTCCGGAAGAGGCCGAGGAATTAGTGNATGCATCTCGTGAGTTAGAGATGAAAAATATTTTTATCGTGGCTCCCACTACTCCGAAATCTCGAATTCCGGTTATTACTCAATNAGCATCGGGATTTATATACTATGTTTCCCGAGAAGGAGTGACCGGGGCAAGAGATGATTTGGCAGGAGATTTACAGGAACGGGTCGACTGCATTCGCGAGCATACCGAATTGCCTGTGGTAGTGGGTTTTGGCATTTCAAACGCAGAGCATGTCAGAGAAGTGGCCAAATCTGCCGATGGCGTGGTCGTGGGGAGTGTACTCGTCAATTGTATTTCTGAAAACTTGGATAATTCGAAACGGGCTGTTCAGCAGATTGGAGAGCGGGCTGCGAGCCTGGCCAAGGGTTTGTTGGTAAAATAAGACAAGCTTCAGTTTTATGACGAAGCATTCCCCGGCGGTTATCCATATGCTGGCAGGAGTCACTGCCTCGGGTAAATCTAAATTTTCGCTTCAGTTGGCAGAGGAAATGAACGCTGTAATATTATCATGCGATTCAATTGCTGTCTATCAAGGCATGGATATTGGATCAGCAAAACCTGGAAAGGATGCCCAGTCAAAAGTTCCACATTACGGAATCGACTTAGTCGATGTGGAGTCTGTTTTTTCGGTTGCGGATTATAAAGACTATGCGGCAAAAGTCATAGAAGAGCTATCTCGACAGGAAATTTCAGTCTTGGTAACCGGAGGAAGTGGGTTTTATCTCCAATCTTTTATTTCCCCGGTGGTTGACGAGGTTGAAGTGACGGAAGAGGTGAAGAATCAGGTTGAGCAAGTTTATCTTAAGGAAAATCTTCGTGGAATGCTTGCCGAGTTAAAAAGATTGAATCCTCAAGGACTCGGAGAGTTGGATATCTTGAACCCGCGAAGAGTAATGCGCGGGCTGGAACGATGTATTGCAAGTGGTAAAACTATTTTGGAATTGAAAAAAGACTTTGAAGGTCTGCCTCTGCCTTTCCCAAAGTCTGATAAAAAGATTATCTGGTTGGATCGGGGAAATGAAGACTTGGAAAAAAGAATTGCAGACCGAACTGAGATCATGTTGAGCAATGGATTACTTGAAGAAACTGAGAATTTAGTCGCCAGGGGAATCGAGAGGAACTCTCCAGCATCCAATTCGGTCGGCTACCGGGAATGTATAGCCTGTTTGAACGGTGAGCTGAACAGGGAACAACTGCCGGATGCGATTAATTATTCAACCCGTCGACTTGTGGCCAAGCAAAGAAAATGGTTCAGGAAACATTTGGGAATGGAGTCGAGAATTATTCTAGGGAAAGAAAATGAAATAAGTGATCCAAAGAAATGGAATTGGGCAAGGTGCACTTGACCCCGATGGGAGAATGAATCTAAGATGTGCAATTCATATTTATGAAACCACTAAAGCGCATAGCAATAGTCTCCAATGCCACTAAGTCTGGTGCACCACGAGTGGGTGAAGAACTTAAAGCAATGGCAGAAAGTATGGGACTTGAGGCAATCCTTTCGACTGAATTTCCAGCTCCTAGCGGTTTATTGGAAAATATGGACGCCTGCTTTGTGATTGGAGGAGATGGCACTTTGCTCAATCTAATGGAAGAAGCGGTGGCGAATGATGTACCGGTCGCAGGTATCCGCCATGGACAGTTAGGTTTTTTGGCCACTTTTTCTCCGAAGGATATGAATGAGCAAATTCCGCCCCTCTTTAGGGGGGAGTATGAGATTCGGAGGAGGAGCATGCTATCCTTCAAGGACAGAGAGGGAAGTTCAAAGATTGCCCTTAATGACTTGGTTGTAAAAAGTGGATCGAATGGCCGGCTTGCCCGTTTTTCAGTGATGGTGGGTGATGAGCCGGTTGCAGATTATGCCTGTGATGGGATTGTCTTTGCGACCCCGACCGGTTCAACTGCCTATAATTTAGCGGCGGGTGGCCCTATTGCCCATCCAGATGCACAGGTGGTATTGATGACTCCCATTTCCGCTCATTCCTTGACGAGCAGACCGGTTGTTTTTCCCTCGGGGATTTCTCTACAGGTTAAATGCCTAAATAATCCGGACTCGCCATTGGTTTCTGCGGATGGACAGGCTGCTTTTTTGAAAGATCCGGTATTCCCACTCGAAGTTTCAGTTTCCAAAACCACCTTTCCACTACTCGAGGGTTTAGGGCATTCTCACTTTCGACTATTGAGGCACAAGTTGAAATGGGGATAGATCCACAGATGAAATTCTAATCTGCCATGCTTTCTTCTGGAACTCGAATTGGGCCCCACCGTGTTGAATCTTGGGTAGGTGAGGGTTCCACTGGTCAGAGTTATCGAGGTCAAAGAACAGAGGGGGACAGAAAGAAGGAAAGTTTTTACCTCAAACTTTTACCTCGTGAAATTTCGGAACAGCGTGGGTTTGAGGAGCTCTTTATTCAGGAGTGTCAGGCTTTGGAACAAGTCGACGGCCCAGGTATATGGCCCCTGCAAAAATTTGGTGTCATGAAATGGAAGCACTGGGTCGCGTATGACTGGTATCCAGGCAAAGCTATTTCGATTATGGATGTGAGTAATTCCATTCATGCACAAGATATAGAAGACGAGGAATTTAAGTATGTTCATTCTTTAGAGGATGATTTGAAATATGATTCTCACGCATGGAAAGTCGATAGTCTGCTCAATTTGATGATTACACTGCACCGGGCTATGTACCAAGCCCATAATATTGGTTTTGTACATGGTAATCTTAAGCCAAGTAATATTCTTATCACCCGTGCGGGAAATGAGAAAATAGAGGCATGGATTACTGAGTTTGGGTTGTACCGTCTCGTGACCATGCCGACTAAAAACAAGGAGCAGGAAAGCACGAATGATTCGTCTGCCACCACCCTCGAAGCTCAAGCCTCTCAAAATCGAAGTGCAGATTTTCGTCCTCAAACGCAAGTGTGGGGGGAAGTGCCTGATGAAAGCTGGGATCTTCATGCCTTAGGAAGGGTGGTGCAGGAAATATTGGTTAAAAGAGAAAGAAAAGAAGACTTTACGGAATGGAAAGCTTGGGCGGCACAAGCGGTGTCTGAAAATCCTTTTCAATCTGCGGCCCACTCAATGGCCGCACTCCCGGGAGTTGGAGATATTTCTGAATACGGGGTGAAACTGGAAGACGGGAGCGAAATTTCGGATGAAGAGACAGAAAGAATTCGGAAAAAAAGGGAGCAAGAATGGGCTTTTGAGGAGAAGACCTCCAATCTTCGCTTTCGTCGGAATATGACCGGACTGGTGGGTGGTCTATTTCTTTTTGTTTACTTAATTAAGTCTATTTATCTTTTCTTTTTGCCCGCTCCCTGGACTGAATACTCATTGGAAGGATTGTTGGACAGTTATCAATTGGCCGCGGGACTATGGTCTGGGCAATCATGGGGAATTCTTCCGGGTGCCTATGACGATGAAGGAGATGGCGGGCAGGATGTAGTCGGTAACTGGGAGACAGATAACGGACTATTCCGTCTTGATTTTAGAAAGTTCAAGATGCCTGAGGACGATGGAGAGTCGAAGAAACTGTGGCAATTCATTGGCAAAGGGGCGACATCCGCAGATAATTATTATGTTTGGAGCGATTACCTGGCTTATGATCGGAAAAGGGATGCTTTACTTCTGATCAAACGAACCGATGGAGAGACTACTTACAAGCCGGGAAAAGAGCTTGAACGTATGCCTCGTTTATACCCAGAAGGAAGGTTTTTTGATAAGTCTTCCGGAGTTAAGTCAGCTGAACTGGTGTTTGAGCGAAAAGGAGAGCGTGGAATAAGTTGGGAATTATTTATTGGGATCGGGTTCCTACTTTCCAGTTCCATGTATTTACGAAACTTAAATAAGATGATTTTAGCAGGCTCGGACGCGTTTTGATGTTGCTAAAGGGCAAGCTTCAATTCTACGGATAAAGACAGTGTCAATTATATTTCGAATTATTTTATTTCTCTTAGTCTTGGGTGCTGTATCCTGCGGAAGACAGGATCCTGAGGGGAAATACGCCGGTGAAATCAAAGATTGGATTTACGAAGTCTTTGACGGCTCGGTTATTTCCAATGGAGAAGAAGGAAAGATCCGCCTGATTCTTAGGCAGACTCCGGATGGAATGCTAGCTAATATGAGTTTTGAGCACCCCCAAATAAAAACCACCAACCGGGATGGAAAATGGGAGGTTGGAGACGGAGAAAGGCAAATTCGATTTAATGACGGTCGTGAACCATCCGACTATTTTCTTATCAAACGGGGGATTCGCTTTGCTTTTCAAACTAAGGAAGGACTAAGTAATGACGACGGATCTCCCGTTTTATTGATGAGAAATGATGGTTTGTCTCGAAAAGCATCCTACCCTTTGATTTTAACTTTCAACGCGGAAGACCAGGTCTTGGTAACCGGGGGAGGTGCGGATGCTGAGATGAAGGGATCCTGGATGTGGTCAGGCTCCACCGTGGTGATAACCGCTAAAATGACGTCTGAGGCAAATTCTGCCGGTAGAGAGCAGGAATTGGAAACTTACAAGTATTTTTTACAATGGGATGAGTCGGTTACCAAAGAATTATTGCTTGAGAAAATGGTGGTTATGCGCCCATTTCGAACTAAAGATGGGTCTAAGCGGCAGAGCTGGATGAGCTCGCTTTCATTTAAGGATAAACCTCGTTTGGTTGCGACTAATTCTATTTGAATGGTTATTTTATCTCCTTCAAAGGTTTGACGTAATTTAGGTATTCTTCATTATAGATTGTTTTTTTAACCCCTTAGCCATTTATGATTACTGCCCTGCAGAATTTCATTTCCAAGCAAAGCAAGTTTCTTTTTCCGATCCTGTTGCTTGTCATTGTCGTGTCTTTTGTTCTGTATCTTTCACAAGGTTCATCCGTGTTTGATCTGTTACCCGACCCGAATCATGAAAAAAAAGAACTCTACGGGGTTGATCTCAATGATCCGGATAAACGTAGAGTGGTCACATTGAGCAATCGGGTCGCAGCAAATTTTGGTGCGATTGTGACACCTACAGAAGAAGCCATGGAAAAAGCGGATAGGCAATTTTTGGAAAATCTACAAAGTCAAATTCAGGCTGCATTTCAAGCAAACCAGGAGGATGTCGACCGAAATGCTTTGCAGCGTTTGTTTGGATTTATGCAGCAGTGGCCCAACTTGCCCAAATCAATCAAGGTGAAAGAGATTGCCCGCTCTGGACTTTACGACTTTGAATTTTCAGAATCCTCGGCCCAGTCCAAGATAACCTTGGATGGACAGGCTGATAACTGGGGCTTTTTGCCCCTTTCTGTTAACCATCCCAAAATAAACCTGCACTTTGACGAATTCCTGCGCAGATTAGATCCAGGGTTGGCTAATGACGAAAATCGATCCCGTGCGATGCAACTAGTGGGGCAACGTCACGGATTTTCTCCTCGAGATACCGAAACGATCCTATATTCTCAATTCCGTGCGCTTGAAGTTGATCAAACTTATAGTCAGGGCGGACTTTCTCTTGATCAGGAAGCAGAACTTGATCTACACGGCGAGCAGTTTGCCTGGGATGCGGAGTTATTTTCTCTAGAGGTTGAGGATTTAGACTTAGATGACCCTGCCATTGCTGTTGTTCAAATATCTAAAGAGATTGTTGATGGATCATCCATTGCTTTGTCCTATGGTAATCAAGCAACCAGTTTTGAATTTTCAAGTAATGACCGAGATAAAAACGGAACGCGCCGGTTTGTTAAAATAGAAGCAACTATTGAGGATTCAATTGCAGCCATGAAGTCTGCTATTGAAGCCGAAGAATTAGGGCTAATTCTCCAAATTGAGAACAGTTCTATTTTCTTTTACCCTCAATCTGATAAAGTACCCACTCAAAAACCCAGTGTTACCAGTGAATCTTCAGGAATTAAGATCACTGAAACTTTGGAAGAGTCTCTTGTAGAATACCATGGCGAGAACAAAGAAGATTCTGCTTTTGCAGAACCAGCAAGAACTTATGCGACTGCTCTGACATTTCCTTCATCGGACTACATGCAGCTTCCCCCTGCACCGGATGAGGCTAGGATGCTTTCCTATTTTGAAAGAAATAAGGATCAATTTGTTCCTCCCGTTCCACTCCCTGATTTAAATGTAAGTAGTGAACTCGAAGGGGCTGAAGGACCATTGGGAGAACAGGAAGTAAATTCGACTGATTCAAATCAATCGGTTGGGGCCTTAGAGTTGGATCTTTTATCTGAATTGGCGGAGGATGCAAATAGGTCTTCAATCCCGGCTGTCACTTTTGAGCAGGTCCGCGATGAAGTGCGAAAAAGAATCATTGAAGGTGATCGAATTGATGCACAGAGATATGCCGAGACTGCCGCCCGGGATGCGGCCCTAGCTTTTCTTGATGCTATCAACTCACTGCAGGACAAGCTGAGGAATAAATACGGGTCCTATCAGGAAAGAAGAAATTCAACTGAACTGGCAGATTTAATCGCCCTGCATAAATCAAAAACTCGTACCATCTCCTTTGCCGAGAGGGATATGTCGGTTCAGGGTGCGATTCTTGGACTTGAAACACGGGATAGTGAGAAGCGGTCAGGCCGTCAGCCACTCGAGGAAGTTAATGCACTCAATGAGCGTAACTTTTTTACCCGTTCTGTGAGGAAGTCCCGGGACGGGTATGTTGTATTTGTCTATGATCGAAAGACCGAATCAGGACCGGGGGAATATCTACAAGCAAGTTTTAGTGATCTTTATACAGGTTATACTGAAAAGCTTCATGGTGAGATCTTTCTGGAGAAAGCAGATGAGGTTTTAAGAAGTTTGACTGATGGGAACTCAACCTTTGAGGGGGTAGGGGTAAGGGTAAGTATTTCCAGGAAAAGTGATTCAGGGGTACGGGCCGAGTACGATAAGAAAAATGGGAGTTTAACCCGTGAACTTACCAAGCTTCAGAATGAACGCACCGAAATTAGCGACGCGGAGAGAGAAAACAATGCAACGAGTGATCAGTTGGCTAAAAAGGAAGATTTAGACAACGAAATTGAGAAAATTCGTGAAGAACAAGCTGCTCTTAACCGCGAGAGATCTCTTGCGGTTCGTTTAGCCGATGCGTGTCCGTCTTTGGTACATCAAGGTCCTTGGGAGGAGCTCGAGCGAACAGGGAAGGAAATTCTTTTTGCCCGACTTGATGGAGTCTATTCCATTAAGCCGAAAGTACAGGGCGAAGATCAGGTATCCAATCGGGTGCTTGATTTGGAATTTGCTAGAGCAGAGAGAACCCGTGGTAAACTGATACAGGATTTGATCGAAAAGGAATTAAGTCGCTAATTTTCTTTCGACCAAATTAGAAAGTATTCTTGATTTCCATCCGTCCCTTTGGGACTGGCTTCACTTTCCATTATCAGGTGAGAGCCTTTAAGGTTAGACTTTGCAGAATTTTTAATTTCATCGAGTACCCGATAGCATATTTCAGGGTCTCGAATAATTCCTTTACAGACATCAGCCTCCTTTTTTGTGCATTCGAACTGGGGTTTTACAAGAGTAATTAATTTCCCCTTATAATCGACAAAAGGCCATACTTGAGACAGTACCTTATGTAGGGAAATAAAAGAGAGATCCATCACGATCAAAGGAAATGGACTGCCCTCAATATCTGCAGGAACCAGATTCCTGATATTGGTTTTTTCGAGATTGTGTACCCTTTCATCTGTTCTCAGGCGATAATGGAGTTGACCGTGACCCACATCGACGCAAGTTGCACGGATAGCTCCTTTTTGGAGAAGACAGTCCGTAAAGCCACCCGTGGATGCCCCTATGTCTAAAATATGTAATCCTTGAACATTAAGTCCAGATTCCTTGAGGAGATTTTCCATTTTTAAGCCACCCCGACCAACATATCTAAGTTTTTCAGTAACTTTTAA
>NHCX01000030.1 GCA_002168015.1 Verrucomicrobia bacterium TMED44 | reverse complement strand
GAGACTTGAAGGCTTGGAGCTGGCGAACCGATTTTATGCAAATGCCAAGACATGGGAATGGGAAAATGACGGCACTCAGGGATTGATGAAGATTTTGCGAAAATTAAACGCTTCCTAAGGAATAAAAGAAGGTTTCCAAAATTTGAGTTCCTGATAGTCTTACTTTAGTAATATGCCAACATTAGTAACAGGAGGATCCGGCTTTCTAGGAAGCCATCTATGCGAACGCCTTGTCAAAAAGGGTGAGGAAGTTATATGTTTAGATAACTTCTTTACCGGACGAAAAAGTAATATTGCTCATCTTCTGGATTATAAGAACTTTGAATTAATGAGGCACGATGTTGTGGACCCTTTTAAAGTCGAGGTCGACCGTATTTACAACCTAGCCTGCCCGGCTTCCCCCATTCATTACCAATATAACCCAATTAAAACGGTAAAAACTTCCGTGATGGGAGCCATCAACTGCCTTGGCTTGGCTAAGCGTGTGGGGGCCCGAATCCTGCAGGCATCCACTTCGGAAATTTATGGTGATCCGGAGGTGCATCCGCAACCCGAGTCCTACCGTGGAAGTGTAAATCCAATCGGAATTCGTTCTTGCTATGATGAGGGTAAACGTTGTGCGGAGACATTATTTTTTGATTACTACCGCGAAAATAAAGTTGATATCCGGGTGATTCGCATATTCAACACNTATGGTCCAAAAATGAGACCTGATGATGGGCGGGTGGTATCGAATTTTATTGTGCAGGCGATACGAGGTGAAGATTTAACCGTCTATGGGGATGGTTCTCAAACGAGATCTTTTTGTTATGTGGATGATTTAGTTGACGGAATGATGGCGATTATGGAGCAGAATGATACGGTGGGTCCCGTTAATTTGGGTAACCCGAAGGAATTTACGATTCGCCAGTTGGCTGANGCGGTGCTCGGGCGGATTGTAACCACCTCCAAAATTTCCGAAAAACCACTGCCAGCCGATGATCCGACCCAAAGGAAACCTGATATATCATTTGCCCAAAAACTCTTAGATTGGTGTCCATCGGTTGAATTAACCGATGGGTTAGACAAAACAATTCCTTATTTTAGAGATATTATCAAAGAGTAGAGACTTTTCAATTTTATGAATTTACTTAGCCCTGTTCAATCAATCTTTAAGTCCCTAAAGGGGAGACATCACAAAAAATTTCTCAAGAAATGTGCTCCTTTGGTCAAAAAAATTAACGAAGTCGAAAAACAGTATCAATCTCTCAGCACTGAACAATTAAAGGCGAAGACGCAGGAGTTTATGGAGCGTTTTAAAAAGGGGGAGACTTTGGAGGATTTATTGCCCGAAGCTTTTGCCACCGTAAAAAATGCAGCTCGTAGGATGTGCGGGCAGACCGTTACGGTTTGTGATCAACCACTTGATTGGGAGATGGTTCATTATGATGTACAATTAATCGGAGGGATTGCTTTGCATGAAAGGCATATTGCAGAGATGGCAACAGGCGAAGGAAAAACCCTGGTTTCGACCTGTCCATTATATTTGAACGCATTGAGTGGTAAAAATTGTCAACTGGTCACGGTTAATGATTATCTTGCTCGTCGGGATTCTCACTGGATGGGTGCCCTTTTTGAATTTCTTGGTCTGTCCGTGGGTTGTATTCAAAACAGTATGCCTGCAACTGAGCGTCGCGAGATGTACGGGAAGAATATTACTTATGGTACGGCTTCCGAGTTTGGATTTGATTATCTGCGGGATAATGGCATGGCCACATGTATGGAGGATCAAGTGCAACGTGACCACTATTTTTGTATCATTGACGAGGCCGATTCGATTTTGGTTGATGAGGCAAGAACGCCTCTAATTATTTCTGGACCGATGCGCGAAGACCATCCTTTGCCATTTATGGAAATGAAGCCATTGGTCACTAAGCTTTTTGACGGACAACTCAAGCAATGCAACCGTTTGGCAGAGGATGCCAAAAAAGTCTTTTCCTTGGAATCCATTGATGATGAAGCAGCGGACGAAGCGACCGCCAAGCTCTTTCAGGTAAAGAAGGGAATGCCGACCCACCGGCAATATATGCGAATGATGGAGGATGCTTCCATTCGTAAACGCTTTGAAAAGTTCGATCTCGATATGAATTCGGACTACAATAAAGAAAGGGCCCACAACCTGAAGGAAGAACTCCTTTATGTGATTGATGAAAAGAATCAACAATCTGACCTCACAGAAAAAGGGAGAAGCTTGATCAGCCCAAGTGATCCCGACGGGTTTGTGATTCCAGATTTGGCGACCCTCTATGTTGAAATTGACCGGAAAAAAGATCTNACGGACGATGATAAGCGCAGAGAAAGAGAAAAGGCAGAACGGGATTTCCAAGTTCGCAGCGAGAGGATTCACACGGTTTCACAGTTACTAAAAGCCTATGGTTTATACGAAAAAGACAAACAGTATGTCGTGCAGGGCGGAAAAGTGATGATCGTGGATGAAAATACCGGTCGTTTAATGCCTGGGCGCCGGTGGAGTAACGGATTGCATCAGGCTGTGGAAGCCAAAGAAAATGTTCAGATTGAAAAAGAGACCAAGACTTACGCGACGATTACCATTCAGAATTATTTCCGAATGTATGACAAGTTGGCGGGGATGACGGGGACAGCCGAGACTGAGGCTGGAGAATTTCATGATATTTACCGTTTGGGAGTCATGGTTATTCCCACTCACCGTCCATGCGTCCGTGATGATCTGAACGATTTGATGTTTAAGGGCAGAAGGCAAAAATTTAACCGGGTGTTGGAGGANCTTATCGAAGCCAATAAGCAGGGGCAACCTGTTCTGATTGGAACGGCATCGGTTGAATCATCCGAAGTTTTCAGTCGGATGTTGAAGAGAGCCAATATTCGACACACCGTACTGAATGCAAAATTTCATGAAAAGGAGGCAGAAATCGTAGCTGAGGCAGGGCAACGGGGATCGGTGACCATCGCAACCAACATGGCGGGTCGTGGAACCGACATTAAATTGGGAGAAGGCGTCAAGGAACTTGGTGGATTACTGGTCCTTGGTACGGAGAGGCATGAATCCCGCAGAATTGACCGTCAGTTGCGCGGACGATGTGCGAGACAGGGAGACCCAGGTGGTTCAAGATTTTATGTTTCCCTGGAAGATGACTTGATGAGGCTTTTCGCCAATCAGGGTGCACTCGCCAAGATGCTGGAAAAATCATTTGGCGATGATGATATGCTGGAACATGGAACCTTAGATTGGTCGATCCAAAACGCCCAGAAGAAGGTGGAGCAACAAAACTACTCAATTCGAAAGAGACTTTTACAATATGATGATGTGCTCAACCGTCAGCGAGAAATAGTATATTCTATAAGGAATGATGTGTTACTGGAAGAAGAACCCAGTAAAATTATATTTGAATTGGTGGAGGAGGAAATCGACAGTCGTTTAGCCAATATTCCAGAAGAAGAATTCGGAATAGAGAAGGCGGAGCAGATGCCTCAGTTTGAGGCTTTGGTTGGATCTTGGATTAATGTGACCTTTCCCTTGTCTGCAAAGGTGGAGGAATTTGTGGGTAAATCGTTTGAGGATTCAAGAGATCACTTATTGACCAAAATAAAATCTACCTATGCTGCAAAAAGAAAGTTGGAGGATCCTGAACAGATTCTCTCACTCGAACGATATGTCGTGGTGAACGCAGTTGATGTCCATTGGCAGGATCATCTCACCGAGATGGAGGAATTGAGAAGAAGCGTAGGTCTCAGGGGATACGGGCAGAAGGATCCTTTGAGTGAGTACAAGAACGAGGCTTTTCGGGCCTTCGAGGAGATGATGGTAGGGATGAGGTCAGAGGTCTGTACTGGTTTGTTTCGTTCATCCACCAATTTGGCCGCTTTTGAAAATATGCTTTCGTCGCTCTCGGGCGTGGCTAAAACCACTGGTCCAGAGACCGGTAACGCAGGATTTGGAGGATTTGGGGGTGCTCAGGGAGGATCTTCAACGGTTCAGAATGAATCATCCGCTCCCCAAATTGCAACTCCGGTGGTCAGGGATACTCCCAAGGTGGGGAGAAATGACCCCTGTCCCTGTGGAAGTGGAAAGAAATATAAAAAATGTTGTGGAGCAGGAATTGCGGTCTGATTAATTATCCATTAACTGCCCCAGTCTTTTCCAGTCCAATGAACTGACCTGTTCTGGGCGTAAGGTACATGAAAGTTTGAGCTCGTCCAGCCATTCAAGCATGGTTTGGCAAGTGGTTGGANTTTCTTTTTTTGCCAAAGATCCAAGCTGTTTTCTTCTCTGGGTAAATATACGGCGGATAAGATTACGGGTATTTTCGGAAAACAGATAGGCGGATTCGAGAAGGTCCATCCTGATTAACATGGAGTCAACTCCGGGAGCAGGAAAAAAACATTTTCGGGAGACAGGATGCTTATCGGTCAAGACAAAGGCATTGGATATGAAAATACTGAGGGCATGGAATTCTTTGGTACCAACCTTAGCCCATATTCTCTCAACCGCTTCTTTTTGCATCATTAAAACCATGCGGCTTGGTAGTTTCCTTGTGTTTAGCATTGATTCCAACCATGCGGAAGATATGGCGTAGGGAAGATTGGCCACGATTCGATAGTCGAAAACAGTTAGCGGAAGTGAACCCAATGGTTTCTTGACGGCATCAGCATGTGTGATGGTCAGATGTCCACTTTCAATGGCCTGACCTTCAGTTTCATTGAGATTTTGAGCGAGGGTCTTATCGAGTTCAACTGCATGTACAGATTGGCCTAATTCTAAAAGTCTACGGGTAAGAGTTCCAAGTCCGGGTCCAATTTCCACCACTGTACCCGATGACGGGAGATCTGATAACCGAATGGACTTGTCGACAATATTTCCGTCGATCAGAAAATTTTGTCCCAATTTCTTTTTGGGGTGATGTCCCAGCTTTTCCAGCAGTGCAGTTGTTGTGGAGGGGCTGAGAGGCATGAAGGTTTTATAACTTAAGTGGGTGTTTTCGTTACTAACAATCCTTCATCTCATTGATGAAGGACTCTGCGTCTTCTGCGCGCATGAGGGCTTCCCCGCAAAGGAGTGCATCTGCACCTGCCTCCCGAACTCGCCAGGCATCCTCAGCAGAAAGAATTCCGCTTTCACTGACTTTAATAATTCCCTCTGGGATAAGGGGAAATAATTCCTCGGTGACGGACAGATCGGTCACGAATCGTGCGAGATCCCGGTTATTGACTCCAAGAATGCGTGGATTATGAGGAAGTACTTTTTCAAGCTCGGCTTCAGTATGTACTTCATAAAGGCAGTCTATACTGGCCTCATCAGCAGATTCTCTAAGTATTTTGAGTTCATCGTCCTCAAGGGCTCGAACAATTAAGAGAATAGCTTTTGATCCTGCCTCGAGTGCCTCCATCACCTGAATCGGTTCAATCATGAAGTCTTTACGGATAGTGGGGGTATATCTTTGGTGCTGGGTGAGGAATTCATTTACTTCCCAGAGGTCTTCCAGTTTTCCACCAAAGAATTGACTGTCGGTGAGGATGGACAGTGCATCAGCACCTGCATTTTCATAGGCTCTGGCTTGATCGACTGCTGATGCATTTTCAGCAATCATACCAGCGGATGGGGATTTCCTTTTGATCTCCGCAATAACGGAAAGTTGACCAGGTTTAGCTAGGGCATCATAAAAAGACGGTTTATCCTGCAGTCTGTCCCCCAATTGCCTGAGTTCCCGATTACTCACAGGTCTTATTTTGGAAGCGATTTCCTTTCGTTTCCACTCCATGATTTCATCCAGTTTATCCATAAATGTTAAATGTTTGAGCTTTAAAGGTGGGAATTAATTGCCACGCACGGAGCTTACAATCAGAATGTCAAATAGTGAGTGAATTACAACGATTAATAGAAATCATGGCCCATTTACGCAGCCCGGAAGGCTGTCCATGGGATCAAGAGCAAACGCATAAGTCGCTAACCCGTTGCCTGGTCGAGGAAGTGTCTGAAACTTTGGAGGCTATAGATGAACAGGATATGGTTCTTTTGGAGGAAGAATTAGGAGATTTACTCTTGCAGGTTATTTTTCATGCACAAATTGCCCAAGAAAATGGAAGTTTTACTATGGAAGATGTTGCTCGTGGAATTTGTGATAAACTGATTCGGCGCCACCCGCATGTTTTTGGCGATGAAAAAGGGTCAATCCAAGAAGCCGATCAAGTAGTGGATCGTTGGGAGCAGGTAAAAGCAGAGGAAAAGAAACAGAAAGGGGAAACTGGAAAGAAAGATTCAGTTTTCAAGAAATTACCTCCTCGTCTTCCTGCACTTCTCTTTGCTCATGATATTTATAAGAGAGCAGATAAAGCAGGACTTAGTAAACAAATATCGGTTGATTCTGAGAAAATAGAATCTTTGTCCAAAGGTTTAAGTGAGGAAAAAGCCGGTCAAGCGTTGTTTGAAGTCGTGGCTGCCTGCAGGAGATCAGGGTTGGACCCAGAAGCCAGCTTGCGAAGTTTTGCATCCAAGGAAGTCAGCTTGCTTGAGCAGGACTTAGGCTAATTCAGTACCGGTCATGCGGGATAATAGTTTGGTTGAATCCTTGGTCCTCGAAATGGAGGGAAGGTCAATTATTTGTTCAATCAGAAAGAACCTAAGAGCCCGAAGGATCTCAGTAAGAATTGTATCCAATGCTGAAGTAGTGCTAACAGTTCCTAGCAGAGGGAGTGTTCGAAAAGCAAAAGATTTTCTGCAGAGTAAAATAGCTTGGATTTCAAGGAAAACGTTAGAATATCCGAACAAAATTAAGCTCGGTAAATATTTATCTGAAAATCGAACCGTTTGGCTGGATGAGAGGCGAAGATGGTTATCTTGGACCTTTTCCAATAATCGGAAAAGAACTTTTTATCAGGTTGAATGTGATCAAATAAAGATCAGTTTTCCGGAAGTTGCCGATGAGGAATGCATACTTTTGAAATTCTTGATGCAATTGGCTAGGATTTATCTGCCCATCCGTTTGGAAGCCTGTGCCAAAAAAGTCGGTGTACACTTCCAAGGTGCACGGATAGGTAACCAAAAGTCACGATGGGGATCTTGTTCATCGCAAAGAGTTATTTCTCTGAATTGGAGGATTTTACTTTTGGACTATCGGATTGGGGAATATGTTCTTTATCATGAGTTGGCTCATCTTAAGCATATGAATCATTCAAAGAGATACTGGGAACTGTTAGAGACTTGGATAGCGAATTCGAAGAGTCTCGATAAAGAGCTTTCTGTTCAAGGAAAAGGTTTAATGTTTATGGGGCGGTGAAAAGGATCCGAAACTGTGGACTATTTGAGCTGAGTGCGGCCAAGTTCCCAGCCTCTTCTTCCCCCTAGTGACTGAAGGAAGGGCATGGCATCACTTTCATCTTCGCCAACATCGACTGGGGTAACTCCATCTTTACCATATCGGGCATTTACATCCAATCCCAAGTCATAGGCCAATTGTACAAGTTCTTTTTTTCCTGAGAAAGCAGCAGCATGCATCATCGTGTATCCATCTTTGGCAGTAATTTTAGGGTTAGCATTTTTTTGAAGAAGGAAACGAACTACCTCCATCTTTCCAGAAACTGTGGCAATGATAAGTGGGGTCGCACCAAAGGCATCTTTTTCATTTACTTTTCTTCCATTTTTGAGCATTTTTTTAATCACCTTCAGGTCACCTTTACCAGCTGCCGCATGAAACGGGTGATTATTCTTAACCTTTAATTCATCAAGCAGGTCCAGGATTTCAAGATGACCACCGGCAGATGCAAGATCGTAGAGATTTGAGCCGTGAATATCTTTCGCATGAGGATCCGCTGATAAGGAGAAGAGAGTCTCGAGCAAATCTTTTTCTCCCCGTAGGGCAGCGGTCATAGCCGGTGTTTCTCCCTCATCGGTCTGTGCGTTGACATCCGCACCGTCCTCGAGCAAAAGTTCGGCAACTTTTAAGTTTCTTCCCCAAGCGGCACTGTGTAAGGGGGTAGATAAATGTTTGCTTTTTACATTCGGGTTACCTCCATTTCTGAGAATAAAATCTACAACTCCTTCATTTCCTTTGTAGGAAGCATAGTGGAGGGGAGTGTGTCCGAAGTAATCATTGGCATTAACCAAGGCTCCCGACTTGATAGATTGTTGAAGAGACTGATAATCGTTTTGAGCGATTGCCCTGTAAAGTGAGGCATTCCTTCGATCAATGATCTCCTGTCCAATAAAATCAAAAATCGGCTTTAAAGCATTTATTTTTTTATCGAACAAACGAAAGTTGATTGATAGCGAACGGTCACCTGAAAAAAGTTTGATATTGGAGATTTTTTCGATCCAATCGAGTGATTTGAAATAATCGTAGGGAAGGTTACGGTTTCGCCTAATCGACTTGGTAAGGGGAAGGACTCTTATATCTGCAGCGATGGCGTGGGAATTTAAAAATTCATTGCGGGCTTCGTCGATTGGTCGCAGGGTTTTATTGAAATTCAATTCTCTGGAATATTCGGGACTTGTGAACCATAAATCATTATTTCTTTCGATGACCTCGAATCCGCGTTGTCGTAGAAGTGATCCAATCGTGTTGGATGATTCAAGTCCAATCGCAAGTTTTCTGAGCATTTGGCTATTGTTTATTCCCATCGCACTGAGCAGGTAGGGGTTGAGTTGAACTTCGCCATTTGGATTCCTTTCACTTGGAGGGAAGACCAAAGGATCAAAACCGCCAAGACCAAGAACGAAATTTCCGTTTGGGGCATTAAGAATTTGTTGGGTAGACAAATTAAAACCTGGGAGTTTAAAATTTAGATCAATCTGTCCGCCTGAAAAAGTTTTCAGAGTTTGGTCAAGCCAAGTTGTGCCCATTTCTTTTAAATGCTTGGGCTCAATGTTTAACTGGGCAATCAAGGGCGAATCCCCCGGGATTAAATCAAGTGAAGAGGAAGGAGGCAGTACATTACTACCCAAAGAGATATTGTGATCGGTAAGGCTACGCAGATCAACTCTGAGATTACCAGGATTGGATTGAATGTAGACACCAATCGATCGGTTGATGATCGTCTCAATTAACGGAAGGGCAGTTTCCCACTGGTTACTTGGCCAGAATGCCTCTGCGAGGCGGACAATGCCACTGCCGTCGAGATAAACAGAGCAGTCTTTTAAATTGGCGAGATGTTTGGAAAGACTGGCAGGCAGTTTTTTCTCATCCGACTTTTTGGGTAAAGTTTGGATGATTTCATCAAGATAAACATCATTTGGAATCACAGTTGATTCAGGAGATCTCTTGATCACGGCAATGAAATATACAAAAGATCCCCTGCGTCCAAATTCATAAGGAAGGAATTCATTACCAAATCGAGTGAATGGACTCGGTTTCTTTTTAATCTTTAGAGTCTCTGCGATGGCATGAAGAGAGGAATCCACCATTTCTTTATCTTGAACTGTGGCAAGTACTCCGATAACAGGGTCCGGATTTTTTGTGCCCTGCAATCTGGAGAAGAAATGGATAGGACGATCAAAGTTTACACCGCTTGCATTCATATCAATCAAAAATTCAAGCATTGACGGGTTTCGATTTCCCCAATCATGGAGTATTGGAGCCCAAGTTAATGATTTTTTAATGGAAGATTGTTCAATGATCTTTTCAGTTTTAAGAGACAAAACAAAAAAAGAATCGGGCGGGACCAGTTTTGCGTGAGAAGGTAGTGCATGCAATGACACAAATACGCAGGATATCAAGAGAAGGGAAAAGGATATAAAAAAACTTTTGTAATTGTGTATCGTCACATCATGCAGATTAGTTTTGAAAGGAAAGAGGTCAAATTATCTTTCCACATTCGNTTGAAAAGCGTAAGGAATTATTGGATATGTTTACGGGAATTGTAGAGGGAGTCGGAAAAGTTGTTTCACTCGTCGAGGAAAAGGAATCGTGGTGCTTAAAGTTAGAATTACCCTTTGACGATTTAAACGGATTGGAAGCTGGTGCGAGTTTAGCGGTCAATGGTTGCTGTCTGACCTTCCGTGAACAGGGAAACGAAATTGGGCTTTTTGATCTACTGGATGAAACTTTGGCGAGGACTAACCTTGGAAAAGTTAAAAAGGGAGACTTCGTTAATCTTGAAAGATCCATTCCCGCGAACGGGAGAATGGGAGGGCATTTTGTAACTGGACATATTGATGGAGTAGGAGAGGTGAAGGTTTTTGAGGAAAGAGGAAAAAATCTCTATTTTCGGGTATCTTTACCGTCGGCTTATTCCCGCTATCTTGTGGATAAGGGATGTATTGCGGTCGATGGATGTTCGCTAACTGTTTGCGAGGTTGAAGAAGAGTCCTTTGCAATATGGTTAATTCCTCACACCTTGGACAAAACAAACTTAAAAAATCGAAAAACCGGAGATCTTATTAATCTCGAATTTGATATATTGGCCAAATATGTAGAGAAATTCTCACTCCCTATGCAGGAGAATCGAAAAGGATGAATTTAATGTTCGCAACCAAGGCTCTGCTTGAGGAACTAATCCGTATGCGCAGTAATGGGATTGATCGTATTTCCATGAAAGAGGCAACCTTGCGTGAGTTAGAAGCTTTACTTCAACCCGAAAGCGAAAGTATCAATACTTTAAATGAAAAACTTCACGATTTGGTNGAAGAAGCAGTACCGGTTAAGATGGATTCTCTTACACACGCAGTCGCAGAATCCATTCCTATTAGTCAAGGGAAGTCCTCAAAAAGTGTCAAAGAACCTACAGCAGTATTTCCCGAGTCACCCTCNTTTGAGCTGCCTACAGGCAGCAAGCGGGAGCAATGGGAGTGGTTGCAAAAAAAAATTGCCGCCTGCGAAACTTGTAATCATGAACTCAACCCCAATGGAAAAGTAGTTTTGGGGGAGGGTGATTTGAATGCTGATCTTTTTCTTTGTGGTGAAGCTCCAGGGCCAGATGAGGAAGTGGCCGGTCTACCATTTGTTGGTCCTGCAGGAGATTTATTAATCAAAATTCTTAATGCGATGGGACTGCAACGGGAAGAAGTGTACCTATGCAATATCTTGAATTGGCGACCCAAGCATAATCAGGCCTATGGCAATCGTCCTCCTACACCAGAAGAGATTGATTTTTGCCTACCTTACTTCCATGCTCAGCTTGATATCGTCCAGCCAAAGATCGTCGTTGCCCTCGGAAAGACAGCCACTGATGGTTTACTAGGACATGAACCCAAAAGAAGGTTGAGCCATGTTCGGGGACAATGGCATGAGTCTTCGGGTATTCCTTTGATGGTCACCTATCATCCTTCTTATCTTCTGCATAACCCAAGTAAGACTAGTAAAAGGAAGGTTTGGGAAGATTTTCTTTTGGTTATGGAAAAACTGCAAATGCCTATTACTGAAAAACAGAGAGGTTTTTTTCTTTAGGGCAGGATGGGAGATACGACTGTTTTGGTTTTGGGAGGGAACCCGCCTTCGGAAGATCTTCTTTTTTGGCGCCTAGAAGATGCGGACCGCTCAATTGCTGTTGATGGTGGATTTCTCAGCTTTATGCATACGGATCATCTTCCGGATGTTTTAATCGGTGATCTGGATTCAGTCTCAGAACTTGATACTTTGGAATCTAAATACCCTAATCTCCAAGTGGTAAGAATCAAGGATCAGGACACAACTGATTTCCAAAAAGCCTTGGTTTGGGTAAAAGAAAATTCTAAAACTTCTCATTTGATTATTTTGGGGGCACTTGGTAAGCGAACAGATCATTTAATAACTAATCTTTTGATTGCTTTAACTGCAGAGGAATCTCTTGAAATAACCTTGGATGACGATCAGGAATGGATTCGGAGAGTCACGCCGTCGTGTCCCCTGTTGCTTACTGGAAGAAANGGTGATGGATTAAGTCTGTTATTTTTACAGGAATGTGCAGGGGTCGAAACTACCGGACTGAAGTGGAACTTAAAGGAAGATAGTATGGATTGTAAGCAGATCGTTGGTCAGAGTAATCTATGTGAGTCTGATTCCGTTGAGATTCGTTGCGATGCCGGTTCTTTTTTTGTATTTCTTGAAAAAGAAAGATAATTTCACCACCCCAAAAAAAACCTCACCCTTTTGCAAGAGCGAGGTTTAAANTGTAAAATTGTAAGAATTAACTCTTAAACTGTGGAAGAAGACCTTTATCGAAGGCTTCTTTGAAATAAGCGTCAGGATCCCTTTTCCACCTGCGTTGTGCACTGGAGGACCAAAGGTAGATTACCTTGCCTTTATATTCTACTGTTTTGGAGTTTGGGTTGATATAGCGCTCGGGGTAAATGGGGCAGACTCTTTGGTCGAGCAGCTTTATTTTGTCTACACCTAGCTTTTTCAT
>NHCX01000029.1:7570-9058 GCA_002168015.1 Verrucomicrobia bacterium TMED44 | reverse complement strand
ATAATGATGTTCCCGTCGAATAAATATCTAGTTTCTTCAGAAATAACATTTTTCCCGTTGGAATTATCTACAGCAGTAATGTAATTATTCAATGTTCAAATGTGTTCAACTATCTACATGTAATTTTTTGCAATGAATTGCTAACCCTACTATAGTATTCTATGCCCTTTTCCTCAAATTTGAATAAACTCAAGTCCACATTGAGTGGTTCGAGGAATTTTTGGATATTTTTTTCGGGATGCGTAGCTCCAATGGTATTTATTCTAGTCTTGGTTTTCTATCAAACAAAGCACAGATTCAACCCACCTGACCCTCTCCAAGAAATAGATGAAGTTGTTGAATCCAAGGAAGATACTGTAAAGTCAGCAGACACTTCACAGCCAATAGGCAAAAATGTTCAAGGTCTTTCTGCCAAAAAAGATTTACCAAAAGAAAAACCGTATGATCAAGTCAATACCAAGCAAGCTTTAGATGCATTTGATGATTGGGTTGGTGCCTTTCAAGAAATTAATCGCAACGACCCTCGTCAACTTTTGCATTTCTACCAAAAGGGTATCAAGCTTTCTCGCACGCGCGCGAAGGCTTTCAAGAAACTAATTCAAAATGACCCGGAGTTGGCCCTGAAGAGAGCTTTACCGCGGGAGATTATTCATAAATTTCCTGAAAAGATTCGTGAAAACCTCGAAGAGTGGGAAGAAGGATATGGAGATATTCTTACTCATTATGGGTGTAAGGGCGAAGATCATCAAAAATGTGAAGAGGTCAATAATCTGGTGCTTGATAATGAGAATTTACAGGCACATTTTTATGGAAAACGTAATCATATCGGCGGTCTAAACGGAGCAGCGTATTATGGGGTTCGCATGGGTAAGCAAATTGCAATTGCTGAGAATCCATTTCGTGATTTGCAAAATGAACAAAGTACTTTACGAGGTTTATCACTTGGGGGTCAGGAAATATCCTTCAAGTCTGAAGCCGAGAAAGATTTGTTCGTTGAAATGGTCGAAATCGCTGAAATGCGTGCCAGATCAACNATGACCACAGTTAAGTATCCAGTGATNGCCGGNAGTAATGGGGTTACGGTTTTTCTGGAAAAAAGATANGAAATCGTGNCCACCCCAACATCGTGGGCGGCNGCTCATGCTGATGCATCGNCCAGAAGGGGACGACTTCTTTGCATTGGGTCCGCTGCAGAAAATGCGTATGTCATGCAATTGTTATCCAGTGCCAACTTAGGGGGGGCAACCCAAGTCTGGATTGGCTTAACCGATAATCCTTTACAGGACGGNTCAATTCTTAACAAAGAAACAAATAACACCCAAACAATTACTATTAATGCTTCAAATGGGGACTGGAAATGGCTAAGTGGAGATGATGTTTCGGGAGGTTTTACTCATTGGGCTAACTCTCAGGAACCCAANTCAACTGAATTTTCTTATGCNTCTNTGCAANTAAACACNGGNACNTNGGNATGAANATAATGAATCT
>NHCX01000029.1:0-7565 GCA_002168015.1 Verrucomicrobia bacterium TMED44 | reverse complement strand
CTTNCCNTATATCATNGAGTNTGANNATGGGNTTGANCCAAGNACNAATNTNGCNCCAATNGATGGNTTCCGAAAAGTTTTGGTNATCCCTGTGCGTTTTCGTGATGAGGGACATATTTANAATAATGCCAACTTTCCATTGGTTGATAATTTAGGAAATCCGCTTTTTCCAGGACTTCAGCAGGACAGTTTTGAGCCTATTACTCAAGAAGATCTTGCCAAGACAATGGAAGAAGTTCGCCAATTTTATCTNCGAAACTCTGACGGAACTTTTAACTTACAGCCCGTTATCACCCCAACCGTCACGATCGATTATGATAAATATGATCAGAGTCGCNCGNTAAATTTTGATTCCCTTCAATTTGATGCCACGAATGAACTTATAGGTTCNATTGAAAATATATACTCTAGCACAGACATACTTGGTGGTCATGGNCCCAATGCTCTTTACAAAGTCGCCCGCAAAAGCAGGCAATGGGATTATGATGGTCCTGCCTTCGAGGGAATTTTGAGCGTCGNAATACTTAATGCCAACAATGTNGTTGCTGGAAANTTTACCGCTCCTCCTGAAATTACTTTTATCGGGGGTAACATAGATCCAGATACAGGGCTACCGGATCCAGATTTTAAGCCTGCTAAGGCGGAAGCAATCCTTAATTCAAAGGGAGAACTTTCAAGNATCAAGATGCTTGATTCNGGTTCCTTTTACCACNNNACCCCATCCATCATGCTGGATGGAAACACTTCTTTCAATGGACAACTGACAGTAAATCGNGGCAGGGTGGTAGTTACCTGGCTAATAGCATCCACTCTGAGTTCCANTGCTGCAGGTGCATTGGGGTGGGGTAGTTTGCCTGGAGCAGGATCNTGGGCGAAACTTCCTATGCCAAACCCTTGGTACCCTGATATTGACCCAGGCAATNCTTTATCATTCGGGGTAACCATTGCCCATGAATTTGGTCATAATTTTAGCCTTCAGCACGCTAATTTATATTACTCATTTAGCGAGAAGCCCAATAGTGATGAGGGAAGTATTAGAAGTTACCAAAACCCATACTCTATTATGGGAAATCAAGCGCCCCTTAACAGTGGCGATCTGACCGTTCCAGGAAAAGTAAATATGAGAATGGTTACCAGCGGTTTTGGCTTAAGCCACGGTACAACTAGTGGAGTGGATGTTGCATCAATNCTTACACCCACAAACCTACAAAATACAAATTTAAAAGAGCAGAATCAATCCAGTAGTGCATTGGAAAACACATTTAGGATTTATCGTCATGACTATGGGCATGGTCCTTACACCCTGCGCACAGGAGAATATCATCTACGCTTTCCTCAAGGTAGCGATTTGGATAATTGGCTATCTAAACAAAATTTTAGTCAGGAACTTTTAATTGGCGGTCCAGGAGAGGGGGCAACCGGCTTTTTGGATATGACGAATGCATCTCCTAAAGTTATCATTACCGAAGGAGGAAAGGGCTATGCAGAGGAACCAGAGCTTCAAATTTTGGATGAAAATAATCAAACCCTCTTAAATGTTGATCCGACCTGGATTCAATTACAAGCAGGTACGGATGAATCCAGTTACAGGCAGGCTCATCTGAGAGATTTCTCTTTGGGTGCTCACCGAGGCCTACGGGGAATGGAAGTGATGGCATCTCAATTTGCACCTCTTGATCTAAGCCAAACCGATACGCTTAGTGCCTACTGGCTTTCATACCGTAGATCTGCGAGTGAATATGGATTAACTGTAATTAATGGCCATCAATATCAGCAGCCTGATCCAAATGATCCGCCAAACTTGATTGGTTCCATCTCCCACAATCTGCTNGATATGACCATGGAGACACCTCTCGATTTTAGTGATTGCTTCCTGATGCTGGGACATACTTTTTCCGATTACGAATCCGATGTGCATATTACTCCGATGAGAAAAGGGGGTATCCCGCCAATGGAGTACATCGAGGTTGTGGTAAATATGGGAACATCTGCCACATCCAATGTTCCCTCATTTTCTCTTACTACTTCTACCCAAGCCCCCAGAGTCGGGCAGGATGTGCAAATATCCGTTGATTTCTCATCCGCAAATGCCACTGACTATGCTTACGGGTGGTATACCAATGAAGTGATGGAAACGGATCCTGAAAGTCAGGACGGTATCCGCTATGAATGGGTAAACCAGCGGCTCTCTTATTTCGAGGCCACGGCTTATGCCAATGCACGGGGTGGCCATTTAGTATGTATTGGATCTCAGGATGAATTGGATGAGATTTTTTCTTTGGTAAATAAGAATTTGGGACTTTCTGGCACTCCAGATTATGTTGGAGATACGCGCACTACACGCACAGCATTCATTTGGCTTGGCGGTTCTGATTCTGAACAGGAGGGCGTTTGGAAATGGCAGAATGGAGAGCCATTCACATTTACCAAGTGGGGATCTGTCGGAATCGGAGAACCAGATAATTTCGATGATCCATTTTTAATTTCCGTTGGTGGGCAGGACGGACTAGCTCTCGCCCTCACCGATTTTCCGCAAGGCAGGCAGGGTGAATGGAATGACCTGCGCCTTGCTGAACAACTGACTTTCGTGATAGAATATCCAACCGGAAAGAAAACCGTTCAGGGAAGCCAAAAAGTACTTAACCAGGCAAGCATTACCAAGAAGTTTGAGAAAGCGGGACACCATGTTGTCCGTGTGGTTGTTTCAGATATGGCAGGGGCTATTTCTTCAAGAAATCTCGTTTTTCAGGTAGGGGACTATCAGTTGGAAAACTCTTCTCCTGTATCCGGAACGGTTCGTTCCGGAAATGGATTTGTCCAGGGGGCAAGAGTCGTATTTTCCAAGGCAGAACCGATCGAGCATACGATCAGTATGTCTGGTAATGAAAAAGACTGGTTTTTACCGGATGGTGGAAATGATCCTTTGACTTTTCAAATAGATGGACAAAAAGCACCCGATCTTGTTTTACGAAGAGGGGAAGTTCACCGCTTTTATTTCGATAACGCGGCGGCAAACTTCGGGCTTACCTTTTTTGATCAGCCCGAGTCCGAAGCACCCCGGGTCAAAATTAATATGCTTGTGACACCCATGGTCGACAGTTTTGGAGATGGATATACGGAAATGCCGGAAGTTAATTCATCGGAAACCGGTTATTTTTCATCCTATCTTTCTCATAATGTGGGGACGATCAAAGATTATCAAAATTTACAAACACAGGGCATTGTCCTTGGTCAACAAAATGAACAATTCTTGGTTTCCCGTCCTTTTGCTAAGACACTTTTATCTGACACCAATATCACTGGGGTCCGGGTTCGCCCTACGGAGACGGATGATTTTGGCAATTTTATTGCATTCGGCGGGCAAGGACATGATCGCACCAATCCCCCCAATGTATCTATTCGCCGAACAAGTCTNTGGGAGGATTANANNGATGATAATGCATCGGTAAAAGCTTATGTTGATGGAGTAGGCACACTTTCTCCAGTTAATACAACCAGTGGATTTCTTAGTCCCATNTGGAGAAAAAGAGGAGGAGGAGACCCCNTTCCAGAAGTGTTGGTTTGGGGAACGGGCTCTGAATTCAATGCTACCGTCGAACCAAGAACCATTNNNANNCAACCGCACCATGAAATTGTAATTTTGAATCAAGGAATAGGTTTCGAGCCCAACGCCACTATGGGGATGCTTCATTGGCCAACCCAGCCATTTGCAATGTGGACATTTGATCGACATGAGACCATGTATGACAATCCGGCAGACGCACGCTANCAACCATCGCCTGCCTGGAATAACCCGATTCTACCCAATAACATCGTGCACTACTGGAGTTTCGATGAAGAGAACGGAACAATCATCGCAGATCAGCCAACCAGTGGAAATGGAGGCGTTAACATNGACCTTACTGTTTGGGACGGGACTGCAAACTTATCGGATACAGATCGTTCGACATGGGGGGTGAAAGGAAGATCACTNAGACTAAAGGCAACTGATAATAATGCTACCACCGCGAGCAATGTAATCCCGGCCTACCCATTTACCTTTTCCACTTGGTTACTTCCAGATGTTGAACAGCCAACAANTTTTACTTTTGCTGCCCTCCCACTTACATCCACCCATACATCTCCCAATGCAAGAAATTTTGNTTTCANTACNNCNAATAAAGACCGAAGCACGACCGANNATCAATGGGGNCATGTGGCANTTNTAGCTGTAGAAGATAATAATTATTCACTCTTCGTTGATGGCTTTTACAGTGGGGNNTCAACTACTGCAGGTCGGGTTGCAGATTTGACGATTAATTCGTTTAACGGTCTCATTGATGAAATGTATATCTATAATGTCGCCCTTTCTGACACTCAGATTAGAGGGTTGGCAGGTAGGGAATATTTAGACCTTTCAGGGAATAAACGTCACATGGTTCCGATTGGGGATGATTTTACAATGGCAGACCCATCCATGAATGGGAGTGATACCAATGTTCCGGTTCCCAATAATTTACCTGCAAATCGACCAGGCAGGTTGGGGGATAGTTTTGCCGGAGAAAATCATGGCCGTTCGGCTGCCTTGAGCGGAAACGACTATTTAGATTTGAGTAACAGCCTTGCAGAGTTCAGTGCTTTGAGCGAAGGTACGGTTTGTTTTTGGATTAGAACAGGAGGCGCAGAAAGTCCGATCCTGAGTGCATCGAAAAGTGATGACAATGATAGTTATCTACAGCTTTCAATCAATAAGAGCGGATTTCCTGAGGTGGTCTTTTTGGCCGATGGAAATGAAGTTGCGAAGTATTTTACAAATACGGCGATTAATGACTCACAATGGCACCATGTTGTTCTGCAGGTCAGTGAAGTTGCTCAATCTATTTGGGTCGATGGTCAGCAGCGGGGAGCACAGGGTTATGCNGGCGGGNCTGGACCACAGCGGGCATTTTTTGCTGATGTNCAAGGNATGGACTTTCTGGCATTTGGCAAACANCTNGACAGTAATGTAACTTCCTTTTTGACTGGCAATATCGATGATGTNTATGTGTTTGATCGCATATTAACGCAGGCCGAAATTTCATTTCTTTACAACTTACAGCAGGGNAGGGAGCAGGTTCCTCGCTTGGAGGCAGTTGTGGATGCAGTCGGTACCATTACATTACTCGATAACGGAGATGGGTATAAAGAACAACCGGAAGCCTTTTTCTCATACGGACAGGATGGAAATTTAACCCAGNATTTGATCAATGCAGGGAAATCAGTACCAACTGCCGGTGGGTTAAATCATTCTTTGGATGCCTCCTTCCATGGTAATATTTTATATGTGGAGGATGAGGATAGGGTCTACAGTTATCACTTTTCGAGACTGGATGGGGATAATACTTGGCGCAGGGATGATAACAACAGTGCCTGGCGCCCTTACCAGTTGGCCGTGGGAATTCCNGAGATGAATGCCACCAGTGTGGACCAAATTTTATGGACAAAAAAGATGGATACTTTAACTGAATTTCGTCTTCCAGATGACCGGAATATTACCCGAAAATTTCTGGAATATGTNGAGCACGAAGGCGGCACCTATNTTCCNACCAAAGGCTTATTTGGNTACACCACGCCTCCCAATCTTCATATCCAGAGTTCACCAACAGATCAAAATGCCACTGGATATGCTTTGTTCTTCATTGACGAAAATACTTCTGCTGAAATCGTTAACCCAGGACTTGGACTGACAGCAAATTCCTTCACCAATAATGAGGTAAGAATTAGTGGGCGAGGCTTCCNGCCAAGCCAGGCAGACAGAATCTATTTTAATGATGATTTTGGNGAGGTGGACAGTGAGAATGTACAGATTCATGGCGAAGAGGAACCCGGTCCAAATGCCGCTGAACTGACGGCANCAGGAAATACAGAGTTTCGATTAACCACTAAACTGAATTTGGGACTAAATTTTACTGNGACTANAACTTACACCNCCAATGATACAGTAGTTGGGTTAACCACGTCCCGCTTTTTAAGCCAACTGCGGGTGGGTGATTTGGTGGAATTGGTTGNTCAGGGAGGCAATGTNGGTAATTNCCCAAATCCAGNTTTTATGGTTACAGAGGTGCTTTCTGATCAAANNTTTGTAGTTGCCGATGTGCAATTTAATCCAACAGGCAGTATTGATTTGGGCACTAGTTCATANTCGGTCATTTTAAATGAAACCGCAGGGACTACTTTGACTCNTGCTCATTTGCAGGGAGGANTCGTAAATTTTGTGNNAGTNGNTGGTTCCGAGCTTCATGTTTATCAGCCAAGGAATTCTAATTATAATCCATTTACATCAGAATATATCTTTCAGGATTGGACTAGCGATGAAATACGTTCAACTACTGGCGAACCAAGAAATGATGATCTTCTGACTGATTTCAATCAATCCATTTCTCATGTTACTGTCCAGGATTCCGGGTCTGGTTATTTGATGCCAGTGGAAGTAACCTCACTAGGGGGAACTCCCAGTCAGGCAACCTTACAAGCATGGGTCGATGCGAATAATACCTTTCCCATGTTTNGNCACGCCAGCTTTCAAATTGAATCAAATGGGACCGATTCCAACGGAAGTATATTGGAAACAAATTCTTCTATCCGGGTAGTAGACGGAGGATATGGGTATGCAGATCCTGCTTTTCTTTACACAGCACCATCTATTGTGATCACAGGCGGAGGTGGTATGGGGGCACAAGCGANTGCTTCGATGGGAGAGAGAATTATTGTTCCTTTTGGGTCCACTNTTGCCTCAATAGGTATTATTAATCCAAATTTGGTGAATGTAAATGGATTGGCTTCCCTGTCCGTTGAACAAAATAATACTCTTGCTCCCGGCACCGTGGTCATCGATGCAAACGAGACGAATAACTTAATTTCCATTGACTACAATNCATCGACGGTGGNNGATTTAATTAATGCCCTTAATGCGGTGCCTGCGGTTTTCAATCAGGTTTTTCCGATTACAGGGGCTGCCTCGCTTTTGCAAGGAAGTCTAACGCAACCACTGACGGACATTAATGTGACCAGTTTCAATTCTATAAGTATGGTAACAGTTGCCAGTGGGGGAGGGGGGCGTGGATACCTTAACCTGGATCCCACGAACAAACCGACCGCAAGGCTAGATTTCAATACAACTGGAGCAGAACAGAACGCTTCCCTTGAAGTACGGCTTGGTGGCTCGGTGGCTCAAATTCCGGGATGTACAACTTGCAATTTATTTTTGCAAGGAAATCAAGCTACTGATTTTCATGAGCATACTGGAGCTTGGATTGAAATTTGGGATCAAGGGAGAGCTGAAAGCAACATAACNCANCGAGCATTAGCAGTCCCCAAAGTACGCAACGGAAAAATTGAGAAAGTGGTAGTTGTGGAAAGNGGTGCCGGTTATGTAAATCCTGTTGCAAAAGTACGCGGGATTGCTCCAAGGCATGGTCACTATGACGACGGTACCCCAAGAGCAGATCACCATGAGTCACGTATTTGGATGTGTGCTAACCTTCGTGANACAAGGGGGGGGGAATTGATAAAGTGTGGTCATATTGAGCGGGGTCTGTATCCTCCTG
>NHCX01000028.1 GCA_002168015.1 Verrucomicrobia bacterium TMED44 | reverse complement strand
TATGGAAACTTCTGCTGATCTTGGACTTCAAGATGCATCCAGTTTGACTGCTGTATTCTCAAACGCAGACAAAGCGGATGATTTAAAGGCTGTGATGGATGTGGCAAAAAGTACTTTGGGTGCAGACGATGGGTCAGGAAAGAAGAAGCTGGATGCTGGTAGTGCTTCCATTCTCGCCAGTACCCTGAAGAATGCGGATAAAGCAGATTCTATGAAAGAAGTTATGGAAACCTCTGCTGATCTTGGACTTCAAGATGCAGAAAGTTTAACAAATGTTTTCAAAAATGCAGATAAAGCAACTGATCTGAAGAATGTTATGGATGTGGCGAAAAAATCCTTAGGAACAGATGATGGATCAGGTAATTTCAAACTTGATGCAAGCAGTGCCTCCATCTTAGCCAGCACTTTACAAAATGCTGATCAAGCAGACAAATTAAGTGAGGTCATGGAAACATCTGCAGATCTCGGACTTCAAGATTCTGCCAGTTTAACAAATGTTTTCAAAAATGCAGATAAAGCAACTGACCTTGTTGCTGTTATGGATGTGGCGAAAAAATCCCTAGGAACAGATGATGGATCAGGTAATTTCAAACTTGATGCAAGCAGTGCCTCCATCTTAGCCAGCACNTTACAAAANGCNGATNAAGCNTCGNCAAATNAANTGANGTNATGGAAACNTCTGCAGANCTNGGACTNCAAGATNCNNCNAGTTTAACNAATGTTTTCAANAATGCAGANAAAGCNNCNGANCTTGTTGCNGTTATGGATGTGGCNAAAAANTCCTTAGGAACAGATGACGGATCAGGTAATTTNAAACTTGATGCAAGCAGTGCNTCNATCTTAGCCAGNACNTTACAAAATGCTGATCAAGCCTCTGCAATGAAAGATGTTATGGAAACTTCTGCAGAACTTGGACTCCAAGATGCGACTAGTTTAACCAATGTTTTCAAGAATGCAGACAAAGCTGCCGATCTTGTTGCTGTTATGGATGTGGCAAAAAAATCTTTAGGAACAGATGATGGATCCGGTAATTTTAAACTTGATGCAAGCAGTGCATCCATCTTAGCCAGCACATTGCAGAATGCGGATAAAGCCGATTCCATGAAAGAAGTTATGGAAGCTTCTGCTGATCTTGGATTACAAGACGCAACCAGTTTAACCGCGGTATTTTCGAATGCAGACAAAGCAGACGATTTAAAGGCGGTTATGGATTCTGCTAAGAAGTCTCTTGGCACGGATGATGGATCCGGAACTTTTAAACTCGATAGCAGTAGTGCATCCAGCCTAGCCAGTGTTTTGCAAAATGCTGAAAAAGCATCTGACTTTAGAAAAGTAACCGATCAGCTTGGTTCAATTGGCTTAGAAGGAGGCAATGCAGATGTCTTTTCGAATATTGAGGATGTCGCTGCCGTTTTCGTTGAGGTTGGTGATTCTGCTTCAGGCTCAATTGACAGCGATTTTGCTAAAAATATTTTAGGTAATGCCAAAGAAGCAGGCGAAGTAAGAAAAGCAATTAAAATGGTTCAAGATAATGGTGGGGCTAGTAATTCCGCAGATTTACTTACTTTAGCCAAAAAAGATGTTTCCGAACTTAAAGCGATCAATAAAGTAGCCGAAGAATTTGGTGGAAGCGGTGACGCCCTCAAAGCCTTTGTGAATGACGGACTTGATCAAGCTCTTCAGTTGGAAAAAGCCTTTGAAGATGGTGACATTGACGCCACAACTATTTCTGCATCCGTAGGAACAGGAGGAAAATTTACGGATGTGGTCGGGAACTCAGTACTCGAAAAGCTTAGGTCTGATTATGCAAACAATGCAGATATTCTGGAGGTTATCAATCTGAACACCGATAAAGCTCAAGATATTAATTTTGCCCGTTCATTTGTGCAGCCAGGTTCACCACAAGAATCGGCTCTTTTTGCAAATCTCGAAAATATTGCTCCGATCATGAGCCTTAGTAATCGTTTTGAAACTGAGCCAGCCAACTTGGAGATTGTTTACAATAACCTAGATGTGGCAGCCTCCTTGGATAAACTAGTTTCTGAGTTTAGTATTTATCCTAAACAACTAAACATTATCATGCAGAATGCAGATATGGCTCCCGCTATTCTTGATTACGAGACAAACTTTGGACTCACTCCGGCTATGTTAAATTCTAGTGAAAGTTTGAAGTCCACATTATCTAATGAAGGCCTGGCAAAGCTTCTTAATTTATACCCAGATTTTGCTGATGTTATACGGTTAAACGCAGACAAAGCCGGTGAAATTAGCGGCCTGCTTTCACTTGCTGGGAATAAATATGCTAACGAAATTCTTTCTAATTTAGATCAATTTGATACAATAGAAGTACTTGTTTTTAGGTCAAAACAGGATGCCAAAAAGTTGGAATCTTTATTCTCTAACTTAATCGACCTTTCTCGCATCAAAGAGATTTCTGATAGTCTAGTAAAAGAAAACATCCCAGGTGGGCAGGACGCTCTTTTTACTAATTTAAGTACTTTTAGCCGCGATCCTGGTTACTATCTCTTAGCCTTGGAACATCCTCGCTTTATGGTGCGACTCCATGAAATGACTGGAGATTTGTCTAGGGTATCTTCCACTTTAGCTTATGAATTAGTAGTTCTTAACCTTACAAGGGATGAGTTGTTAAAAGTATTAAGTGATTTAATTGAAGGTCCATTGTCCACAGGCCCAGTGGATGCGCCCCCCTCCGACACCACTTTATCTCAAGAATTTGCTGCAGTAACCATTTTGGAGTCTCATTCTTTTAATGGAGAAATTCCAATTGGAATGGTCCTATCTGAATCACAGGTTAGAGCAAGCAACCTGTTTCAGGAAACCCTCGATGTCTACTATGCTATTGGTTTATTGGATAACGATCAAAATACTGATTCTACAAGTAGTACAAGTGGCACATCCACTGGACTTATTGGTGGAGTCTCCTTAACTTTTAATCCTGGTAAATATGATTTATCCAGCCTAGGGTACGGATCTTATTTAGTTGCTTCCAGTGATTCCATTACCCTTTCAGGTGCACTAACATTCACAAGTTCCACAAATGTGGAAGAACTCCTGTTCATCTCAGCAGGTGGGATTTCAGTCGCAGAGGGAACATCCATTGACTTTAGTGGGGATTCACTTGGTTTAGGTTCTTTCGATTCAGTTAAAATCGTCAATGTGGATTTACATGCTGAAGACGAAATCGGGGTTCGGTCCTTGGATTCAATTGTTATCAATAATTCGGATTTTGCTACACGTGGCACGGGTGCTGATATGATTCACCTGATCGCTGCTTCCGAATTAGCCATTGATAATCTTCGCTTCTCGGAACAAATTAGACAAATCACCATGGAAGCAATGACTATCAATTTGAGTAACCTCAATTTTCCTGCAGGATCTACAGTTAAACTTAATTCAGCCTACGGTGGAGTTGATGGAGTTTATCCAAACTTTGGATCTTCTGCAGTAGGTCGGGTAAACTTTATTCAAAATGTTAAATACAATTCACATTTATTAAATAACAAGAGTGCATTTGATACCTACGGTTCATCCATTACGATTGGGGTTTCCAGTAATTGATCCGCTTTAAATTTACAACTTTCTGTAAAATCCGTTTTATGAAAATCCCTTTTCAATTTGTTCTTTTGTTTTCGTTTACTTGNGGATATGCCCAAGAAAATAACAACTCAGAGAATATTCAAGTGCCATCTGGCGTAAATGCTGAGTTGTTTGATTCAAGCTTTTTTGACGGTGTACTAGACCAAGCGGATACTGGGGATGATGCAATGGGAACTCAACGTATCATTGATTTACGAGGATCTACATTTGCACCCAGCATTAGCTTTACTACCAATTACAATTACAGTTCAAATCCACTCAAAGCAGCTAAGGCAGCACCTTCTTTTTTGAGTGATGGCTTTACCAGTACCTTTAACCTAATGTTTACCTTGGGTCTTGGTGAGATTGGTATCGGTGAAGATGTTCTTTTAACGCCTAGCATGGCTCTCGCNCAGATGCGTACTTACACAGATCCAGTTAGGGATCATGGAAATGATATGAAAGCCTTCGATGTCGATGTCCAAATCGCTTCTCTGGCTTTTCCATTTATTTTACCCAATGATTTCACTCTTTCAATTGGTCATGCTTACACCCGACCTGTTTCTTTCCGAACGGATAATGTCATTAGCTATTCCAACACACCAAGTGTATCTCTTTCTAAGAATTATGCGCTAGATAACGGAGATATTTTCAATTTGACTGTTGGTGGTAGTTATTCCTTCACAAATGGTGACACAATACAGGAACAAATTTCTGATCCTGTTTATTATTCATTTATTGAGGCTGTCATGGGAGGTGCTGACGCAGTATTGTCACAACAACCTTCTAGTTTGCAAGATTCATGGACACATTCGATTGCGGCATCATACATGCATCCATTGAGTGAGAAAATGATGGTATCTCCCACCTTTAATTATGCTAAAATGACCTTTACCGATGGGGCAAACCTGGGAAGAGAAGATACCTTGGCAAGCGTAGGACTTAATTTTTCTTATTCACTCGCTGAGTGGCTTAATTTATCTGCTATTTCTAATTACACATGGAAGTCTACTGACAGTACTGGTAAAACTATTGGAGTGCCAGAGTACGAGGATTTCATCGGTGGTTTGGCTTTTGGTGTTAATTATGCCTTCTAGGCACTTCTCTCTCTTCTTTTTGTTATCACTTTTCGTAGCAATTGTTGCTACACCGGTTACCTTATTTTCTTCTAGTTACAGCACGACGGCTGAATCCTTACTTAAGGAAAGCCAAGAACTTATTGAAAAAGATGAATTTAGATCTGCGATTGCTACTCTGAATAAAGCAATGGGCATATTAAAAGAAACATCTAGAACACACCCTCTTCGGATGGAGGTTGAGAAACAATTACGGATTGCTAAGGGAAGGTCGATAGTTGCTAAGTACAGTCGAAGAAGTTTTAAACCTGTAANTGACCCTTCAGGCTTTTTGCCCTTGGTGGATGAACCCAAGGATTTTTCCGTTTCTCAGGTTTTTGGAAGAGTTATTGCAAAAAATACTTGGACTGAACGGGAAATGCTCTCCCTCAATCAGCCGATAGGTATCGGAAGAAGATTAACCGTCCTGCCAAACGCCGGGATTGAAATAACCGGGTACAAGGAACCATTTATGTTCCGCTCACTGGATGCTTCCAGTTTCGAGTTTACAGGTGCAAATACTTTAAGTTTGAATTCGGGCTCTTATTTGTTCCATCATTCTCATAAGAATAGTAGTCTTACAATCAAGTCTCCTTTATCTGAATGTGTTTTTAAATCTGATGATCCTTTTGTGTTTATGGCTGGGGTCACAACAAATGGTGGATTAAAAGTGATCGCTCTTCTCGGTGAAATGACTTGCGTGATGAAAAGCGAGCAGGAAACTCTGATTCCAGGTCAGTTGTGCTTTGCCCTACCAGAAGGGTTTAGCCGAAAGATGAGCGTTGAATTGAGCACTCTTATCGTAACTTCCAAATTGATAACCTCCTTTCGACGTCCTCCTTCCTTTATGAAAAAATTAAACCAGCAGGCTATGCTTCAGGCTTTGCGTACCAAGCAACGCTACCGTACAGTGGTTGGTGATGTTAAAGGTAACCGTGATTTTGAAATCAAGGTAATTGAAGATTCAAATCCTTAGGGCTATAATTTTATTTCAGCCTAGGCAGTGCGTTGGTGTTTTTAGGAATATTTGATTCTGGGCATGAATAGTGGGTGCAATTTCTCCATCCCTGAAATCCGTACCCTTGCATTTTCTGACAGATCATTTGCTTCTAGATCTATCTTTATGATATCACCCCGTGCGAGATTCATCAGGTCATTGAGTTCTTCTTTTTGTAAATTTCGCCGTTGAAATTCGTATGTGTATTCATTGGTGTCTGCTGCCATGCCAATGAATGACACAGTGCCTTTTCGTTTTTTTAGCGGACTGATTATACGGCAAACCTGATAGTCTTGTCCAATCGATCTTGGGGAAGAATAGCCAATCATACAGAGGCCAAATTTAACCTCACGAATTTCCAGGTTTAGGGGGCGATTTATCCTCTCTACGGTGGGCGAAGGTACGATTTTTCTAACTTCGTGACTGAAGAATTTCGAATTTGCTAAGGATAAGGGGCATCTCATCCCATTAAAATAAGGGGCGTGTATATGAAGATCGCCATGATCATTGATAAGTTCAGCACATTTTTGATGGAGAAGATGGCAAATATTTCCCTGTGCAGGCTCGGTGATGATCGCCATGCCATTACTCTTTAGCCAGGTGGGCAGGGTGTAGAGTACATGTTTGTAACATTCTTCTTCGTCATCGTCCGGTTCCTCGCTCAGTAATTCATTAAGGGAGTAGCCCAGTAGAATAAGATCGTACTTTTTACGGTTTCTTTGATCGTGTGGAAATTTCAAATCCAGGCGATTGGTGTTTACCCGGGTATCTGGCCAAAGGTCTTTTTTTGCCAGATGAATTTTATTTAAGAATGCCAGGCTTTTATTTGAATAATCGACGGCTTCCAACTGTATATGATTCTCAATTCCCAACGATCGTATGGTATGCAGGCAGGAGAGTCCACTTGCACCGGTTCCAGAACCCAAGTCCAAAATCCGGATTGGCCCTTTTTGGGGAGGCTTCCATCCACGAAGATGTATCGCTTCTGCCATGGCGAAGGTCATGGCACTCCAAGTGCGTGAGAAATAGAAATTACTGTAAGCTAATATTGATAAGTCTCTTTTCCCGTATGCATTGGCATCAAAGTTTCGGAATTTGTTAAAGCGGTCGCTCTGTTGGACAAGTTCTTTTCTGATAAGATTGAGGAGTTTATCCTCACTCAGTTCTGGCCATTGATTAGTTGCTTGCATCCACCACCATTCCTCAATGGCTTTGGGAAAAGGAGGGAGGAAAGCTGTGGGTTGCATTGCTGGATTACAGGTATATGCGCTTTTGGTGTGTCCGCGTGTACTGGCTCCTCAAACTTGGGGTGGTCTGAGATCTTCCTGAACTGTTGGTACAGAAACTGTTTAAATNTTTCCGCCGTAGACCGCCTGATCTCCAAGCTGTTCCTCAATCCGCAATAGTTGGTTGTATTTACATATACGATCCGTTCTGGAAAGAGATCCGGTCTTAATTTGTCCGGCATTGGTGGCCACCGAAATATCTGCGATCGTGACATCTTCGGTCTCACCTGAACGGTGGGAAATAACCGAAGTGTACTGTGACTCCTTGGCCATTTCCACGGCATCAAAGGTCTCGGTAAGAGATCCAATTTGATTCACTTTCACCAAGATTGAGTTGGCCACGCCCTGATCGATTCCTTTTTTGAGGAAATCTACATTAGTTACAAACAAGTCATCTCCTACAAGCTGTACCTTGTCTCCAATGGAATCGGTAAGTTTTTTCCAACCAGTCCAATCGTTTTCATCGCATCCATCCTCAATGGAACGAATGGGGAACTTGGCAACCAAGTCCTCGTAGAAGCTTACCATTTCATCTGAGTCCCTTTCTGAGCCGTCGCTTTTTCCGAAAACATATTTTCCTTTTTCTTTATCGTAAAATTCGGATGAAGCCACATCCAGNGCAAANACAATTTCGTCTCCCAATTTGTATCCTGCTTTTTCAACTGCAACGGAAAGAGATTCCAGAGCAGCTGCATTGCTNGCGAGATTGGGGGCAAATCCACCTTCGTCTCCCACGGCGGTGGATAGTCCCTGATCCTTCAGTACTTTTTTTAGGGAATGAAAGATTTCACATCCCATGCGAAGAGCCTCCCGAAAGGAAGGAGCTCCGATTGGCATGATCATAAATTCCTGCACATCAATCGGGGCATCGGAATGAGAACCACCGTTAAGAACATTCATCATTGGAACAGGTAAAACTTTGGAGTTGGGCCCACCTAGGTATTTGTAAAGAGGAAGACCACAGGCAGAGGCAGCCGCATGAGCGGTTGCCATAGATGCACCAAGGATCGCGTTCGCTCCGAGCACGGATTTATTGGGTGTTCCGTCAAGATCAAGCATTGCCTGGTCGATTCCAGCTTGGTCTGTGGCATCCAGCCCAACTAAGGTCTCAGCAATCTTGGAGTTCACATTGTCAACCGCTTGGGATACGCCTTTTCCCACATAACGGGAAGTATCACCGTCCCGTAATTCAATGGCTTCGTGCTCGCCTGTGCTTGCCCCTGAGGGGACCGCGGCTCTACCAAAAGCTCCGCTGCTAAGTTCGACTTCGACTTCAACTGTTGGGTTACCTCGTGAATCGATGATTTCTCGACCGTGTACTTCAATGATGTGCGTCATGTTCTTTTAATGCAGATAGGGGTTGGGCGCATTTGCGCTTTAGAAAAGTAGACATCATGGGATTACCGTCAATTTTGTCAAAAGTCTTCGCATGAAGATTTTAAGAATGTGGTTCGCTTGATTCTCGCAATTTCGAATACGCATGATTATAAATTATCTTTTTCAAATTATGGGTAAGGCACGCAATGCAATTTCACCCACTCGTCAGGAAAATTACCCCGAGTGGTATCAACAAGTGGTCAAAGCCGCAGATTTAGCGGAAAACACCCCCGTGCGTGGCTGCATGGTTATCAAGCCGTGGGGATATGGTATCTGGGAAAATATCCGGGATTCCCTTGATANCATGTTTAAAGAGACTGGACATAAAAATGCGTATTTCCCCCTTTTTATTCCCAAGAGTTTTTTACAACGCGAAGCGGAGCATATCGATGGATTCGCCAAGGAGTGTGCGGTGGTCACTCATTCCCGTCTTGAGGCGGATGCGGAGGGTATTCTGCAACCCGCCGGAGAATTGGACGAACCGCTTATTGTTCGTCCTACCTCTGAAACCATTATCGGGGAATTATTTGCCCGCTGGGTACAGTCCTATCGTGATCTTCCTTTATTGATTAATCAATGGGCCAATGTGGTTCGGTGGGAAATGCGACCACGTCTTTTTCTTCGAACCGCGGAGTTTCTTTGGCAGGAGGGGCATACGGTACATGCCACATCGGAGGAAGCTGTTAAAGAAACTGAACTCATTTTACAATTGTATGCAGATTTTGCGGAAAATTGGTTGGCCATGCCCGTGCTTTGCGGAGAAAAAACTGAATCTGAGCGTTTTCCAGGGGCAGAGTCTACTCTCTGCATTGAATCGATGATGCAGGATCGTAAGGCTTTACAGGCAGGAACATCCCATTTCTTAGGGCAGAATTTTTCCAAGGCGTGCGGTATTAAATTTCAAAGTGAAGAAGGGAAAGAGGAATTTGGATGGACGACATCTTGGGGAGTATCCACCCGTTTGATTGGGGGAATGATCATGACCCATGCAGATGATGATGGCCTGGTTGTGCCTCCGAAAGTGGCTCCTACTCATGCAGTGATTCTTCCGGTAACTCCCAAAGAAGAGACCCGATCTCAGGTACTGGAGGCTTGCGAAAAACTAACGAAAGAGCTAAGGCAGAAAGATTTCTCCGGTGGATATCTTCGAGTAGAGATTGATGACCGCGACCTTCGCGGCGGAGAAAAATATTGGAGTTGGGTAAAGAAGGGGATCCCTCTAACCATTGAGATTGGTCCCCGTGACCTTGAAAAAGGAACTGTTTTTGTGGGCCGTCGAGATCAGGGTGCCCAACGCGAAGGAATGAAACATCAATCATTCGTTGAGCAAGTGCCCAATATCCTCGAAGAGATGCAAACCAACCTGTTCGCCAAGGCCTTGGCTTTTCGTGAGGAGAATACTGAGACGATCGACAGTAAGGATGATCTCTATGCATACTTTACCCCTCAAAATAAATCCAAACCGGAAATTCATGGTGGGTTCGCCCTTGCTCATTGGGATCGTGATCCACAGTGGGAGGAACAATTGAAAAATGATCTTAAAGTGACGATCCGTTGCATTCCGGATGAGGGCGGCGAATCAGGCACCTGTATTTTCAGTGGCAATCCAAGTCCCGAACGGGTGGTACTGGCCAAGTCTTACTAATTAGCGAAACTAGACCTTCCCCATGGAAGTCATTACCTCCATCGAAGAAATTCAGCAACTCGCCCACCGGTTAGAAAAAGAAGGGAAAAAGATCGGGTTTGTTCCCACTATGGGATATTTACATAACGGGCATCTTTCCTTGATCGATCTTATTCGTGAACGCTCCGACATCCTGATCCTTTCGATTTTTGTAAATCCGACTCAATTTGGGGTAGGGGAGGATCTGGAGAAATATCCCCGCGATATGGAAAGGGATTTGGAACTATGCAGGGAAAAAAAGGTTGATTATATTTTTGCTCCGCAAACGGATGATATTTATCTCCAAGGAGCGAGCACCTATGTCTCGGAAGAAGGAGTAAGCCAGGGACTCTGTGGAGAGGCACGCCCTACCCATTTCAAGGGGGTCACCACCATTTGTGCCAAGCTCTTCAATCTTGTCCGTCCGGCTCATATAGCCGTAGGTCAAAAGGATGCCCAACAGGTGGTGGTGCTCAAGCGGATGATTCGGGATTTGCATTTCCCGATCGAAGTCGTGATCGGTCCGACCTTACGCGAACCGGACGGTCTTGCCATGAGTTCCCGTAATTCTTACCTCAATGACCGGCAAAGACAGGATGCTCTCCTGATCCATAAAGCTCTGCAGGCTGGGAAACTGTTGGTGGATGAAAAAGGAGTCCGCAATGTTGACCGCGTTAAAGCGGAGCTGATGACAGTTCTACGATCCGGTAGTTTTGTCAGGATTAATTATGCCGAGGTGGTGGACCGGGAGAATATGAAAGCGGAGAAAGAAATTGAACTGGGTCGTTCCATGCTCGTGATTGCTGTCTGGGTGGACAATATCCGTCTTATCGATAATATACTTTTAGGATGAGTAAACGAGTCAAAGCGGAATACGATATGGTAATCGTGGGGAGCGGGATTGCTGGGCTCAGTTTTGCCCTCCAAGTTGCGGAAGCGGGATACCGGGTGGCTATCTTTACCAAAAAAGATAAAGCAGAATCCAACACCAATTACGCTCAGGGAGGAATTGCCGCGGTCACTTCGGCCGGGGATGATCTCGATAAACATGTGGAGGATACCCTGGAGGCTGGGGATGGTCTCTGTGATCCGGAAATCGTACGCGAAATTTTACGGGACGGGCCCGCCCGCATTCAGGATCTTGCGGAAATGGGAGTGGCTTTTTCCAGCCTGGATGATGGACGGATTTCTCTCGGGAAAGAGGGTGGTCACAGTAAACGCCGGGTTTTGCATGTTAAGGATGTCACCGGAAAAGCTATTGAGGAAGCCTTACTATCCAACATTGCTAAGCAGGGGGTGACCTTATTTGAACATTACTTCGCCATCGATCTCGTTACTGCCAAAAAATCCCGCAAACTCGGAGTCAAAGTGGAGGGAAGTGATGATCGTATCCTCGGAATTTATTTTTTCGATGCCAACCGGGACCGGGTGATAACGGTCTCCGCCCCCGTAGTTCTACTTGCTACCGGAGGTGCCGGACAGACTTATCTGTACACCACCAACCCATCCATTGCCACAGGTGATGGGGTGGCCATGGCTTCCCGGTCCGGACTTTCGGCGATGAATTTAGAATTCATGCAATTTCATCCCACGACTTTACATTCCAATGATGGGGATCGCTTCCTCATTACCGAGGCAGTTCGGGGCGAAGGGGTGAAATTAATTGATTCACGGGGAAAACCCTTTCTAAAAAAATATCACCCGCTGGCCGACTTGGCCCCACGCGATGTGGTGGCTCGGGCGATCGACCGGGAAATGAAACGTTCAGGTTCTCCCTATGTCCGTCTCGATACTCCAAGGATGAAAGGGGATTTTCCGGATCGTTTTCCTAATGTTTACGAGAACTGCCTGAAAAAAGGAGTGGATGCGCTTACTGAACCCATCCCAGTCGTTCCTGCGGCTCATTATTCCTGTGGGGGCATACCCACCGAGCTTGACTGTTCCACCAAACTCAAAGGCCTGTATGCATGTGGGGAAGTTGCTTGCACAGGGCTCCACGGAGCTAACCGTTTGGCTAGTAATTCGTTGCTCGAAGCGGTGGTCATGGCTCATCGTGGAGCGGAAGCGGTTTGTACCTTTTTGGAATCCCGAAACAAAACCAAAGTTTCCCTGCCCGAGTGGGTGGACGGGGATGTTCCGGCTTCCGATGAACGCGTGGTCCTTTCTCATAATCTGGATGAATTGAAACGTACGATGTGGGATTATGTGGGCATTGTCCGCTCGACCAAACGCCTGGAACGGGCCCGNTCCCGNCTGCGTAATTTGGAGCGCGAGATCAATGAGTACTATTGGAATGCTAAGGTNGATCTTTCCCTGCTCGAAGTTCGTAACCTAGTTTGCGTGGCCGAACTAATCGTACGATCTGCCCTCAAACGGCAAGAAAGCCGCGGTCTTCACTACACGCTCGATTATCCCGATCTCGCGGAAGAAGCGGTCAATACCCTGGTTGCTCCTCTTCGCCGCTAGTTAATGAAAAGCNAGGTGGTTGGCAAAATTGGATTGGTTGGCCCCGGTGNAGTCGGTGGGTATTACGGAGGCTTGCTTGCTCTGTCTGGGCAGGATGTGCATTTTCACTTTCGCAGCTCCTATGATTCCGTTCAGGAAAATGGGCTCTGGCTGGTCCATCACGGTCAGGGTTGCCGACGTGAACCAGTGGATGGACTGCATGCCCATGCCAGCACCGAATCGATCGGGGTTTGCGACTGGGTCATTGTCGCCAGCAAAGCAACCGCCAATTCCACTCTGCCCGATTTGATTGGTCCACTAGTTGGGGAACATACCCGCCTGCTCACCTTACAGAACGGCATGGGTAATGCGGAAAACCTGGCAGATGCCTTTGGGCATGACCGTACTATTCTTGCCGGACTCTGCTTCACCTGTATCAACCGGACATCCCCTCATGTGATCGAGAGCCTGCTTCCCGGGTATGTTCAGTTTGGGGAGTGGGGTAAGCCNATTTCGGAAGAGGCCAGGGCGATGGTCCAGGCTTTTCATTCCGCAGGTGTGCGGGTGAGAGAATCGGAATCCTTGGATGAAGCTCTCTGGCGAAAGCTCTGCTGGAATATCCCCTTCAATGGATTGGCCATCGCTGGTGGGGGGATCACCACCGATCTGATTCTTGCCGATCCTATCCTTACCCAATGTGCTCGTGATCTCATGTTCGAAGTTCAGGCAGGGGCTAAGGCTTATCATATTGAGATCGAGAATTCGTTTTTGGACCGTCAGTTCGAACTCACCGAACCGATGGGACCCTACAAACCCTCCAGTCTGATTGATTTTCTCGATGGGAAACCAGTGGAGATCGATGCGATCTGGGGAGAAGCTTTGCGTCGAGGAGAAGCCAAGGGAGTAGCGATGCCGGAACTCGAAAAATTGAACCAACAGCTCAGGGAAGCCGTTGGCTGACAATCAGGTCGAATCTTTTTGAGTGTATTTCTCGCTCCTAATAAACCTCTTTAATTACATCAAAAAAATTTCTTTGTAACCTTAAATCCGGCTTGCGGAGAATTTCTCTCTGCTATGCAATTTAAGGAATGAGAATNTTACCNGCCCTNCTATTNCTCTTTTCTTTTNCACTNTTNGCANNAGAAAANCCNAAGGCCTTTGTGGACGGNTTNTCAGGAACGGGATGGGTAACTCTTATGGAAAAAGATTTTGCTCAGGTCAATTGCGATCCAGATACTTTTCTGTTTGGAGAGAAACCAGGCACCATGCATTGTACGGGTAATCCGTTTGGTGGATTACGATCCGTGAAAATATATAAGAATTTGGAAATGGTTTTGGAGTGGAGACACAATAAATATTCGGGAAATGCGGGAATCTTTATCTGGTGTCCACGAAAAGTGCTCAATACTTTGCCCCGTGGAAGGTTGCCACAGGGAATCGAGATTCAAATCCTCGATCTTGGATATGAAGAAAATTTCCTGAAGAATAAAAAGAAACGATCCGATTGGTTTACGAGTCATGGAGATGTCTTCCCAGTGGGTGTCGGTAGAATGAAAGCAATGAACCCGGAACTGACCTACAACGAGAATGGGGATACCTGGAAAGTGGGTAAGCCAACCAGTGCCCGATCTTTTCCGACCAAGCGGTTGACCCGTCCGCATGGGGAGTGGAATCATTATTATTTTCGGGCGATCAATGGAGAAGTTCGTCTCTGGGTCAATGGAGAGGAAGTATCAGGCGGATATGAGTGCAAACCAAGCGAGGGGCACCTAGTGATGGAATCGGAAGGGGCACCGATTGACTTTCGGGGAATGCGTCTCCGGGAACTTCCCTAATCCACAACATTTATAACCAAACAAAATTTATGAAAAATTCAATTATGATTCTTTTTCTTCATTCCTTTGGCTTTGTTTGGGCCGAGAATTGGCCTGCCTGGCGAGGAGCGGATGCTTCGGGGGCAGTGGAATCAGGAGATTATCCGGCTGAATTAAATCAGAATAACAACCTGCTCTGGAAATCGCCCCTGCCGGAGAAGGGATGCTCGACCCCGATTGTTTGGGAGAATTCCGTTTTTCTGACCAGTCCGGTTGATGGGGAGGATGCGGTTCTCGGGTTTTCGATGAATGGGCAACAAGTCTGGCAGACAACCATCGGTCCGGAAAGAAAAGGGAAGCATCTCAATGGTTCAGGGAGCAATCCATCGGTGGTCACGGATGGATCGAACTTGTATGCTTTGTTCAAGAGTGGAAATTTGGCCTGTTTAAATATGGCCGGAAAAATTCTCTGGAAGAAAGATTTATCTAGCTATGGGAAGGATACCCTGTATTGGGATTTTGGGACTTCTCCGTTGCTTACAAGTGAGCACTTGGTTGTGGCCCTGATGAGAAAGGGAAATTCCTGGCTCCTTGCATTTGACCCGAGGACGGGAGAGGTTGCCTGGACAAAGGAAAGAAATTATCAAACCCCGCCGGAGTGTGATCATAGTTATGCCACCCCCACCTTGATCAAACATAAGGGGAAGGAAGCGATCTTGGTCTGGGGGGCGGAAAGATTATCGGCTCATTCCGCCAAGGATGGAGAAATGTTCTGGGTATCGACCGGATTTAATCCCAAACAAAAAAAGAACTGGGTGGTGGTTGGTTCCCAGGTAGTGGCCGGAAATATTGCGATTGTTCCCTACGGGCGGGGAACGCATATGAAAGGGATTCGCATGGGAGGGAAGGGAGATGTGACGGAATCCAATCTTTTGTGGTCGCGTACGAATACCGGATGTTTCGTGCCAACTCCAGCGGTGGCTCATGGAAAGCTCTTTGTTTTACGGGATCGCGGAGAAGTTCACTGTATTGATCCAAAAACCGGAAAGAGCCATTGGGAGGATGCGTTTCCGCGGGCCAGTTCCAGTTATTATGCCTCCCCGACGGTCGCTGGGGATTTGCTCTATGCTCCACGAGAGGACGGAGTGATCCTGGTTGCGGATATTTCCAAAGGGTTTAAGTTTCTCGGAGAATTTGATATGGGCGAACGGGTGATTGCATCCCCCGTGCCGGTGAATGATCAGATTCTAATCCGCGGAGAAAAGCACCTGTTGTGTTTTAGTAAGAAGATTTAAAATTTCCCGAATTTTTCTCTAATCGCTGACATATCCGGAAGTTCCGCCGTCATTGTCCTGAAAAATAGTCCGTAGGTCGGTCAGGCTCGGCTTGGACAGAACCGGTTTGATGTAATTGTTAAACAGGGCGTAGCCCAGAGGGTTGTTTTGCTGAACACCGGAGGGAGTTCTGGCATTGTCATTCCACTCGGGGGCAAGAGTGCCGTTTTCCCAAAATTCCTGCCCATACTCCCACATGCCGAAATTGAGAAGGTAGAGATACTCCTTACTGATCAGACGGTAAGTTTCAGGGGAATCAATATTTCCATCCATGTAATCTCTCAGGCTGAAAACTCCGTTATCCACTGCTTCTTTCATGGCGTAATAGAGTCCGCTTGTCTGCCAACCGCTTTGTGTCTCTGAGTCCCACTTTAGGGCGTTTCGGGACCCGTTCACTGCACCCGGCACACCATAGAGATGAATCGTATGCATCAGATGCTCCAATACCTCGGCGATATCATAATTACCCACCGTATTGACTGCCCCGTCACTGCTGTTTCGATACCAAACCATGTCGTTCATCAAGTAGTTATTCAGGTTTCGGTAACCGCTGTATGATTCAATTCCGTTATCCGTTAAGGGATTGGGAGAGTAATCGCTACCTCCTCCATAGGCTAATCGTTGAGCCGCGGGATATCCTGCATGCCAAGTGCCGGATGTGCCTTGAAGGACTTGAATCATCCTCTCCTGTGATGGGATATCAATTTCTGCATCGTTTGGATCGGTGAGCAATTTTACGGTCTGGGCGATTTTCTTAGCCCATTCATCGGGTATGGCAATTTGTCCACCCACTGCCCCAGCCACAAATAGTTGGAGACCATTGATTTCAAGAGAACGGTCGAACCAACTTGAGATGTTATAATTTGAAGTGATTGCACCACTCGAATAATACGCGGAAGTGTAGGCAGCAGATGCGTTCTGACTAAACTCGGCAACCAATTCGGATGTAGAAGACCACTTTTTTGTTTCTGCCCGATAGAAGCCAGGCAGGGGAAGATAGTAACGCCAATCTTTGATTTCATTCACATAAACCCATGGGTAAATGGATGAAGTAGTCCATAGCCACTTGAGATTGGGATTGTACATCCAGAAGTTTTCAGGGTTAGCCGATGGTATGTACAGCCATCCAAGATTTGTCTGATATGTCCAGGGATTAGATGATTCAAAATAGACTCCCAGCCAGGAACTCTGATACCAATTTGAAGAACCAAGGTGGGTAGAAGTGGGTAAGATGGAAGAAGTGTTCGCTTTGAGGGAGCAGGCAAATAACAGGAGGGCAATCCGAAGGAATTTCATTGATTTAGGCTAGTGTAAGTTTTTATTTACACAATCAGCATCGCATCGCCATAGGAGAAGAAACGATAGTCTTGGGCTATGGCTTCGGCGTAAATCTTTTTCAGCATTGGTAGCCCATCCGGTTTGCCTGGTGCTAGAAAGGCGGCGACCAGGCAGAGCAGGGTGGATCCGGGTAGATGAAAATTGGTCAGTAAATGATCGACCCCCAGAAAAGAATAGGGAGGACGGATAAACAATTGGGCTTCGGCCCGGGTGGGAGATTTTAATTCCGAATCATCCGTGGCCAGGTAGTGCTCAATCGTACGCACACAGGTGGTGCCAATGGCGAGACGGTTTTGGGAGGGGTCACGCAGGACGGATTTAGTGGATGGATCAAGGAAATATTCTTCAGCATGCATCGGATGATCTTCCACCTTTTCGGTTTCGATGGGGCGGAAGGTGCCCAGACCGACGGAGAGGGTGAGATCGTGAATGGTGTGTCCATCGTTTTGCAGTTTTTTCAATATCTCCGGAGTAAAGTGTAAACCGGCGGTCGGGGCAGCCACGGCACTACGGTTCTCATTTTTAGCATAGACAGTTTGGTAACNTTCTTCGTCTGCTTTGTCTGCGGGGCGACGGACATAGGGGGGGAGGGGGAGCGAGCCTAATCGTTGAGCAAGAGCGGGAGGGTCGGAGTCTTTGGGCAGGTCGAACTTCACCAAGTATTCTCCGGATATCAGACTTTCGATGACCTTGGCCGAGTATTCATTTGCCAGACCAAAGGTACCAGTCTTGGCAGTCTTGCCTCCTGGTTTAAGGAGGCATCGCCAGGTAGTGTCGGGAGGATCAGCAGGTCGGAGGAGTAGGCACTCCACTTTGCCACCGGTTGGACGTTCCCCGGGCAGGCGGGCTTTGAGCACGGAAACATCGTTGCGTAGAATCGAAAGCTGTGGAGGCAGTAGATCTGGTAATTCGTGAAAGAGGTGATGGGCAATCTTGCCTGACTTCCGCTCGAATACGAGCAGGCGGGACTGATCGCGTCGTTTGGAGGGCGACTGGGCGATCCGGTCGGGGGGAAGATCGTATTGGAGTTCGGAAGTAAGCATCTTGGCAGTTCTATGAAAAGCGCATCGACAAGCGATGGGCAATTTCCTAACTTTTAAATTTTATCGATTTTATAACCATAACCCCCTTTTTCCATGTCTGAATCCAACGATCTCGTCCAGCCTCCCGCTTCTATATCCGAAAATGCCTACCTGAAGAATATGGAGGATTACCAAGCCATGTACCAAAAAAGTATCGAAGACCCGGATGGTTTTTGGTCGGAAGTGGCAGATGATTTTCACTGGTATTCCAAATGGGATGAGGTATGTGGATACAATTATGACCGTAGGGAAGGTCCAATTTCAATCGAATGGTTTAAAGGGGCAAAGACCAATGTCTGCTACAACTGTGTGGACAGGCATCTGGCGACACGAGCTCAAAAGACTGCAATTATATGGGAGGGGAATGAACCGGGGGAAGATAAGACCATATCCTACCGTGAATTACATGAGCAGGTTTCCAAGTTTGCCAATGTCTTAAAAAGCAGGGGTGTGAACAAGGGGGATCGGGTATCGATCTACATGCCTATGGTTCCGGAAGCTGCGGTTGCCATGCTTGCCTGTGCCCGGATCGGAGCGGTGCACTCGGTTGTGTTTGGAGGTTTTTCGGCAGAGGCCCTCGCCGACAGGATCGTGGATTCAAGTTGCAAGACTTTGATTACAGCCAATGGAACTTTTCGCGGTGCCAAAGCAATTCCGATGAAACCCAATGCAGATCAGGCGATGAAGCGTGCATCAGATCAAATGGGAGAGCCTGTGGAGACTTGTATTGTGGCTCGCCGGGTGGCGGAGGATTCTGGAATCACTTGCGATATGCAGGATGGTCGGGATCTTTGGTGGGATGAGGCGATGGCTGATGCATCCAATGATTGTCCATGCGAAGAGATGGATGCGGAAGATCCTCTGTTTGTCCTCTACACATCAGGTTCCACGGGACAACCGAAGGGTGTCATGCATACTTCTGGAGGCTACATGGTCTACACTGCTACCACTCATAAGTACATTTTTGATTACCATGAAGAGGATGTATATTTTTGTGCCGCGGATATCGGATGGATCACCGGACACTCGTACATCGTATACGGTCCATTGGCCAATGGTGCGACCACCACGATGTTTGAGAGTATTCCGACATATCCAAATCCTGACCGCTATTGGCAAGTGATTGAAAAATGGAAAGTGAACCAATTTTATACGGCACCTACGGCCATACGTGCGATTGCGGCTGCCGGGGAAGAATGGCCTGGAAAGTATGACATGCCCAGTTTGAGAATCCTTGGAAGTGTGGGCGAACCGATCAATCCGGAAGCTTGGCGTTGGTACCACCGAAATGCAGGAAAGGAGAGGTGTCCGATCGTAGATACCTGGTGGCAAACTGAAACTGGAGGCATCCTGATTTCACCACTCCCAGGAGCTACACCCTTAAAGCCAGGTTCGGCCACTTTTCCATTTTTCGGTGTAAAACCAGTTATTCTTGAGCCACAAAGCGGAGAAGTTATCGAAGGGAATGATGTGAGCGGAATTCTGGCAATGGAAGCCCCGTGGCCCGGACAAATGCGGACTATTTATGGAGATCATAAACGATTTGAGGAGACTTATTTTGATCAATATAGAGGCTATTATTTTACCGGTGATGGATGCCGGAGAGATGAGGACGGGTACTATTGGATAACCGGGCGGGTTGACGATGTAATCAATGTCTCCGGTCATAGAATGGGTACAGCTGAAGTCGAAAGTGCATTGGTTGCGCACAAACATGTGGCAGAATCTGCAGTCGTTGGATTTCCCCATGAAGTCAAAGGGGAAGGTATTTACGCCTATGTTACCCTTAATGCAGGAATTGAATATACTGAAGAATTGCGAGGAGAACTTAAGCAGCAGGTTCGTTCGGTTATTGGACCCATTGCGACTCCGGATGTAATTCATTGGGCTCCATCGCTTCCCAAGACCCGTTCGGGAAAGATTATGCGAAGAATTTTACGAAAGATTGCAACCGATGAAACGGATCAGATTGGAGATGTCTCTACTTTAGCCGATCCATCCGTAGTCGAGAGTCTAATTGCGAATAGGTGAATAAAAGTTTTTCTTGGCACTCGCCAAGGAAAGAAATTTCGTTCATGAAAATTAAATAAGCATGAAAATTTATCTAAACGGAGATCTTGTGGATAAGGAAATGGCCATGGTGTCAGTTTTTGACCATGGTCTGCTTTATGGAGACGGAGTATTCGAGGGAATTCGTCTTTATGATGGTTGTGTTTTCAAATTGGATGAACACTTGGAACGGTTGGAATATTCCGCCAAAGCAATCTTGCTTGAACTGCCTATGAGTCGTCAGCAATTTGCTGATGCAGTTTGTGAGACTTGTCGGGAAAATAAATTATCTAATGGATATGTCCGGTTGGTTGTTACCCGTGGGGTTGGCCATTTGGGATTAACCCCTGATGGATGTGGACCTCCAAGTGTCATTATCATTGCTGATGAAATCCAACTTTACCCTGAAGAACTTTATGAAAAGGGTCTGAAAATTATTTCAGTCCCAACTCGTAGAATTAATGCATCTGCTTTACCTCCTGCGGTTAAGAGCCTGAATTACTTAAACAATATCCTCGCTAAAATTGAAGCCAAGAAAGTGGGTTTCCAAGAAGCCCTGATGCTCAATGATAAAGGAGAAATTGCAGAGTGCACCGGAGACAATGTATTCGTTTTAAGCAAAGGCGTATTGTACACTCCACCTTTAGACGCTGGATCTCTTCGTGGCATCACCAGAGGTGCGGTTATGGACATTGCAGTAGAATTGGGCATCCCATGTCGTGAACAAGCTCTTACACGTTATGATCTTTGGACTGCAGAAGAGTGCTTTCTTACGGGGACTGCGGCTGAAGTGATTCCCTGCGTAGAGGTTGATCACAGGAAAGTTGGAAGCGGTGAGCCAGGTCAAACCACTCGGGATTTTATTGCTAAGTTTAGAAAAAATGTCCGAGAGGATGGGATGAAGTTGTGATTAGAATCGAAATCTATCCATTTTTGAGTAAAATGTCTTTTGGCATATCATATGCGTTGTCTTTTACTGAGTTTTCTCATAATTTATGAATCTCCTTACTTAACTTAATATGAAGTGTCATCATTGCGATAATCAAGCCACGGTCCATCTCACCCAAATTCTTAATGGGCAGATGCACAAGATGGACTTATGTGAAAGCTGTGCTCAGGCAAATGGTGTNACCAACCCAGAAAACCTTTCAATAGGAAATTTAATGGAGTCCACCGAGAATGCTAGTGAAGCACCTGCTGGTTCAATGGTTTGTGAGTCTTGTGGTACGACTCATCAGGACTTCAAAAAAGGAGGACGGCTTGGATGTGATGCCTGTTATCATGTTTTTCGTCCGATCTTGGACCCACTACTTGAAGGTATGCATGCGGGTACCCAGCATCTTGGGAAAATTCCCTCTGGTTCTGAATCCCGTGTACGTTTTGAGCAATCCGTTGATCAATTGAAAAAGGAGTTGCTCACAGCGATCGAGAATGAAGATTTTGAAAAAGCCGCCGAATTTAGAGACCAATTAAAAATTCTGGAAAACGAAGCCAAGGTATAGATATTTTTATGTTTCACGATCTGCTCAGTAAATTTGGCTCATCCAAAAGAAAGCCCAAGAGCATACCGGTTACCTTAAGCACCCGTGTTCGCTTGGCTCGGAACCTCAAAGAATACCCGTTTCCAGGAAAAGCAGAAGAAGGACAACGAAGAGCCGTTTTATCCAAGTGCATGGATGCAATGACAGATATGGATTCGTTGAAAGAAAGCACCTCTCTGGAAGTGGATGACCTGAGCGAATTAGATCGGCAGATTTTGGTTGAGAAGCATCTGATTAGTCCTGAACTTTCGCAGGTTGATGAAGGCTCAGGTATTGTTCTTTCAAGTGATCGGAACTGTTGTGTAATGATTAATGAGGAAGATCATCTGAGAATTCAGGTTTTGCAACCAGGGCTAGAATTTGAAAAGGTCTGGCAGCGGGCAGATGAATTAGATTCTGGAATCGAATCTCATGTAAATTATGCCTACGATTGTGAGTTGGGATTTCTTACTGCATGCCCCACAAATTTGGGTACTGGTTTACGGGCATCTGCCATGATGCATCTTCCCGGCTTGGTCATGTCCAAGAATATGGACAAGGTGATTAATGCTGTTAACCAGCTTGGAATTGCGGTTCGTGGTTTGTTTGGCGAAGGCTCAGATGCAAGCGGTAGTATTTTTCAAATTTCCAATCAGCAAACTCTTGGCGAATCAGAAGGTGCTATTATTGACCGTTTGAATGAAACTTTAAAAAACATTGTTCGTCAGGAAAATTTTGCCAGAAAAAAACTTATGCAAGATGACGGATTACGATTAATTGATAAAATCAGCCGATCTGTTGGTGTCCTCAAATCTTGCCATCTGATGCAAAGCTCTGAGGCGATGGATTTACTCTCTTTGATCCGTTTGGCCACTGATTTCAATATGCTTCCAGAACGATTTCGTTCGCTTGCTGATCGAATGTTTATTGAGATTCAACCCGGTCATGTGCAATTATCCGCCGGTAAGCCAGTTGAACCATCCGACCGCGACCGCTTGCGGGCGGAATTATTACGGAAAGAATTCACCCGAATGCCTCAGTTAAACCTTGATGGAGCAAGTTGACTTCTGGTCCAACGGGTGGTAGAAATCTTACTATGTCTGAACCAATGAGTAATTTCACCCCTCGTGCCCAACAGGTGTTGGCCCTGGCACGGAAGGAAGCTGATCGATTTCACCATAATTATGTGGGCACGGAACACTTACTTCTCGGTCTGATTAATCTGGGACAGGGTGTAGCAGTTAATGTCTTGCAAAAGATGGGACTCGACCTTGATTCAGTTAGACAGGCAGTTGATGAGCAGGTGGGACTTGGCCCGGAAGCAAAACCTTCTGGCAATGTGCCTTACACTCCCCGTGTTAAAAAAGTTTTGGCTCTGGCAGGTAAGGAAGCCAAGGGGCTCAACCATAGCTATGTTGGTACGGAACATATACTTTTGGGATTACTTCGTGAAGGAGAGGGCGTGGCAGCACGGGTGCTTAAATCCCTTGATGTGGATGTTGAACGCTGCCGTAATGAAATTCTTTCAGAACTCGATCCCAACTTTGCCTCCACAGATGAGGAAGAAGCTTCTGTTGTGGGAGGTGGGGAGAGTGAAGAAAAAGGAAAGGATGTCAAAACACCCGCTCTTAAAGCATTTGGTCGTGATCTTACTGAGATCGCCAGAAAAGGGGAGATGGATCCAGTTGTCGGACGAGAACAGGAAATTCGCAGAGTTACTCAGATTCTTTGTCGAAGAACCAAAAATAACCCAGTTTTAATTGGTGAAGCCGGGGTTGGTAAAACGGCCATTGTTGAAGGACTGGCTCAGCAAATTGCATCGGGCATGGTCCCGGAAAATTTAATTGATAAAAAAGTGGTGACATTAGACCTTGCTTTGATGGTTGCGGGTACCAAATACCGTGGACAATTTGAGGAACGTATCAAGGCGGTGATGGACGAACTGAAGAAGTCCAAGAATATTATAATCTTTATCGACGAGCTTCACACCATCGTTGGTGCAGGCGCGGCTGAGGGAGCGATGGATGCATCCAATATTTTCAAACCGGCTTTATCCAGAGGTGAACTTCAGTGCATCGGTGCGACCACACTTTCGGAATACCGTAAGTTTATCGAAAAAGATTCAGCCTTGGACCGTCGTTTTCAATCAGTAAAAGTAGAAGCGCCTTCCGTGGATGACACCATTCTTATACTTAAGGGAATTCGTTCTAAATACGAAGAGCACCACAATGTTAATTTTTCTGACAAATCACTCGAAGTAGCAACAAAGCTTACTGATCGATATGTGACTGGACGTTTTCTTCCTGACAAAGCAATTGACGCCCTTGACGAGGCAGGAGCAAGATCCCGCATGGAAACGATGCAACGTCCGCCTGAAATTGAACATTTATCGGATGAAATTAAAGAGGTTTGTGCTCTTAAAGAGTCTGCTATCTCTGATCAAAATTTTGAAGAAGCAGCTGAAGCCCGAGATAAAGAAAAAAAGTTACGGGCTAAGAGAGAGCGTGTATTAGAAAAATGGAAGAAATCTCGAGAGGAAGAACGTGCCACGGTCGATGAGGATGATATGCTCCAAGTTGTCGCAGATTGGACAGGGATTCCACTCAGTCGAATGGAAGCCAAGGAGTCCAAGAAGCTTCTAAAATTAGAAGCTGATTTACGCGAACATGTTGTAGGTCAGGATTTTGCCACTGAAGTTGTTGCCAAAGCCCTCCGCCGTTCCCGAGCTGACCTTAAAGACCCAAAACGTCCTATCGGTTCGTTTATGTTCTTAGGACCCACAGGGGTAGGAAAAACTCACCTAGCTAAAATTTTAGCCGAGCGTATTTTTGGAGATCAAGAAGCATTGGTTCAAATTGACATGTCCGAGTATATGGAGAAGCATGCCGTTTCTCGAATGATCGGATCGCCTCCCGGATATGTTGGTTACGATGAAGGTGGCCAATTAACCGAAGCTATCCGCAGGAAACCTTATGCGGTTATTTTGTTCGATGAGATTGAGAAAGCACACCCTGATGTTGCCCAAGTTCTGCTGCAAATTCTTGAGGATGGTAGACTTACGGATAGTCTAGGGAGAAAAGTTGATTTTCGAAACACAATTCTGATAATGACATCCAATGTAGGTGCCCATATTCTTCAGCGTAATACATCCATGGGTTTTTCGATTGGGGACGCAGAACATGATTTTGATAACACGAAGGACAAAATCATGGATGAGGCTAAGAAAAGCTTTAAGCCAGAATTCCTGAACCGCTTGACTGAGATTGTTATTTTCCGCCCCCTTGCCAAGGAGAGTATGAACGAGATCGTGGAATTGGAATTGGAGAAAGTATCCCAAAGACTTAAAGATCGTAAGCTAAAGATCGAAGTTACGGATGAAGCCAAAGACTTTTTGGTTGAAAAAGGCTACGATGAAAAGTTTGGTGCCCGTCCCTTAAGGCGTGCTGTCGAGAGATATTTGGAAGATACGCTTGCGGAAGAATTACTTTCCGGAAACTTGCGCAAAAACAAACCCATTAAAGTTATCCTTTCCGAGGATGAGGAAAAGGGCTTGTGCTTCGAGCAGAAAAAAAGCGGTAAGGAAAAAGTTTCCGTCTCAGAACCCTCGAAGGAAGATGGTGAGACGAAAAAAGAAAAGTCCTAATCCATATTTATTTCCTCTACCCCAATTTCCTGTATTGGATAGTTTATTTTATGCAAAAAACCCTTATACTCCTAAAACCAGACTGCTTGGATAATAAAGTTGTTGGCCAAGTAATTGGCCGCTTTGAAGAAAATGGCTATGTGATTAAAGCTAGCAAAATGCTTCAATTGGATGATGCTTTGCTTCGTGAACATTACGCTCATGTTGCAGATTTGCCTTTTTTTCCTGAAATTGCCGCATTTATGAGCTCCCGTCCAGTTATGGCTCTCATCCTCGAAGGGAATGATGTTATCCAGGGAATTCGGGATCTACTTGGCCCCACAGATTCGCACGCAGCTCCAGCTGGTACCATTCGTGGGGATTTAGGAACAGACAGGATGAAAAATGTGGTTCATGCTTCCGACAGTGAGGAATCTGCGCTAGCTGAAATCGATCGATTTTTCAATTCGGAAGAGGTTTTTTCCTGACCCTTGCGATTTTTACACCAATAGTCCGTTCGACAGTTGGACAACTCCTATAGATTCCTGGCTTTCAATCTGACTTGGTAAGCAAGCAAACTGCATGAGCAGCAATGCCTTCTGCCCGGCCCAAGGATCCAATTTTTTCATGAGTAGTTGCTTTTATTCCTACCAAATTTGGATCGATACATACAAGAGTGGAAATTTTCTCTTTCATGGAAGGCAAATAACTTGATAGCCTGGGCTTTTGGGCAATAATAGTTATGTCAATATTTGAACATTGAAAACCGACTTTCTTAGCTTCCTCGACTGCTCTCTCTAAAATGATAGATGAATCCATATCTTTACAATCGGGATCGTCGTCAGGAAACCAATTTCCGATATCAGGCAGGGCAACTGCGCCGAGAATGGCATCTGCAAGAGCATGGATGACACAGTCAGCGTCGGAATGGCCTAACAACCCAAGATCAGAGGGAATTTTAGTTCCCCCTAGGATAAGGGCACGGTCTTTTGCGAAAATATGAAGGTCAAAGCCATGTCCAATACGAAAAGGTGGTTGGTTCATGTGTTGATAAGAAATTTTATGTATGTAAGGTCCTGGTCGTGAGTGATTTTTGGGTTTGGATAACCGGGATCGAAGAGAATGATTTTTTTTGATACTAACTCCAAGGCATGAATATCATCAGTAATTACGATATTTAATTCTTTGGCTTTTTGATAGCCCTGGATGAGCCAAGATTTTGGTGCAGACTGGGGAGTTTCCATTTCCCACAATTTCGTTCGGTCTAAGGTTTCAGTCGTCTTGAGATTTTCCTCGCTATTCAGTTCAGAAATATCTTTACGAATGGTGTTGGTGGCTGGTCTTGCCACCGCCACGGGGTACATCTGTGCCACTTTCCTAACCATGAAATCAACGGTTTCAGATCGAATCATAGGTCTTGCACAATCATGAATATGAGCAAAAATACATGGATCTGGTAAGGCTAATAATCCGTTTCTCACAGAATCACTTCTTTGAGGACCTCCTTTAACCAGAATAATTTCTTGGTTTGGATTGAAGTCTTCAACAAGCTTGATTTCTCTTTGAATTTGTTTCTTTTGAGAATCATCTCGATAAACAACCACAACGCTGCTTATTTCTTTCACCTTGGAGAAGGCACGGAAGGACATTCTAAATGCATTACTTGTCCCTATCTTCTCTAGAATTTTATCAGCAACCGCAGGTCCCATTCTGGACCCTGCACCTGCAGTCAGTAAAATTGAACCATGCATGGAAGAGGTCTGTCGGTAGGGGTTATTGGTCGAGTTCGCCAAGGATATTGCTCAAGGCTGCAGCTGGATTTTCTGCTTCAAGGATTGGACGTCCGATCACTAAATAATCAGCCCCGGCATCCATTGCCAGACTAGGTGTCATGATTCTTTTTTGATCTCCCATAGCACTGCCAGTGGGACGAATACCAGGAGTAATCAAACGTGTTACCGGCGGAAGGCATGAGCGTAAGTGAATCAATTCCTGAGGTGAGCAAACCACTCCTCCGATTTCAGATTTTACGGCTACTCTTGCAAGTCTTTCCACCTGTTCAATTACTGGCGATTTAACTCCAATTGAATGCAGGGCTTGCTGATCCATCGATGTCAGTACAGTTACCGCGAGGAGAAGGGTGTCGGGCATAATCTCCTTTCCGAGTCGTGCACATCTTTGAAGAGCCTCTTCACCGGCATTGGCATGTAGAGTAAGCATACCAATAGGAAGCCTGACCAAGCTTTCCATCGCTTTTGCCATAGTATTTGGAATGTCGTGGAGTTTAAGATCGAGAAAAACTTTCTTTCCAGAGTCTACAATCGAGTGAATAAGGTCTGGTCCGTCGCGCAGGTAACTCTGCAGTCCAACTTTTACCCACTCTAATCTTTCACCTGTGGCTTGTAGGATTTTTTGGGCTTGTTCTCGATTATCAACATCAAGGGCAAGAATAATTTCGGGTGTTTTAGTAGTCACTTCTCTTATCATGCGTCAAGTAGGACTAGAGCCAATTAAATTCTTTGACATCGCCCACTTGCCAAAAGTAAAATATTCTACTNTCCATGCCAGTATTTTCAGGTATTCGAAATGTATCCGTTCCCGCACCCGCAAAAGTTAATCTTTTTCTTTCGGTATCCGGGCGTCGGAAAGACGGATTTCATGAACTACTCACTGTGATTGCGAAGTTAAACCTTTATGACTTGGTCACGCTGGAGGTACATGACCAACCCGGAGGAACTCACATTCTATGTCCCGGACACTCCGAGCTTGAGAATTCTGAAAACCTCGCAGTTCGAGCTGTGAATATTTGGCGCTCAGTAACCGGAAGCGACCAGAGAATCTCCATTACTATCAATAAGAAGATTCCAGTGCAGGCAGGGTTGGGAGGTGGTAGCTCAGACGCGGTGGCTACATTGCTTGGATTGAACGCAATGATGCAAGAGAAACTGAGCTTACAAGGATTACTTGAAATTGCTACCCAAGTGGGTTCAGATTGTGCAAGTTTTTTGATGCCAGGGCTTTGCGTCGCCAGTGGTCGTGGCGAAAAGGTAAGGGAAGTGGACATAGCTTCTAGAGCAGAACTGGTTGGCAAAAAGGTGTTGCTTTTTAAGCCGGGACTTGGGTTTTCAACTGCCCAAATATTCGGAAATTTAAAGTCATCGGATTATGGCTTTACCAGTCTTGCGTTTGCCGAACAAGAAATTGAAAAGTGGGAGAAAGGCGAAACCACGCTTTCTCAGTTTATGCGAAATGATTTGGAAGCTCCTGTTTTTCGTAAATTTGTTTTCGTAGAAGCTATGATACAAGAGTTAAAGGAAAGATTTCAGCTAGATGTTCTTCTGTGTGGAAGTGGTTCCTGTTGCCTTTCTCTTATCCCTGATGAGCTAGACATTAACCCCGTTCGTAATTTGATTGAGGAATCATGGGGAAGTGGGATTTTCATGGCGGAAACTCATTTCATCTAACTGAATTAATAAATATGGTTTTAAAATAGATGGTTTACTGCATAATAGAATCTGTAATTACTTATGGACGATAATGTAAAGCTACGCACTAAAGATGAGATTACCCTGTTCGGTATACCTGCTTCACCGGGTGTTGCACATGGGCAGGTTTTTCGCTTTCTACACGAAGAAGTAGAGGTTTTAAATTATGCAGTCAAAGAGGCGGATCATCCGCAGGAAATCGCCCGATTTAAGGAGGCATTGAGTATAACTCACGACCAAATAAAAGAGATTCGTGAAGGCGTTGCCAAAAATCTTGGTGAAAAAGAAGCAGGGATATTTGATGCACATCTAATGGTTTTGGAGGACAAAGCATTAATTGATGATGTCGAAAAAGAAATCCACTCAACGGGGGATAATGTTGAACAGTGTCTATATCGGGTCAGTCAAAGATATTATGATTATTTTAATCAGCTGGAAGATGTTTACCTGCGGGAAAGAGCGTCTGACTTAAAAGATATATCTCGAAGATTGATNCGTAACTTGATGGGAGCCACTGCTGCGGGGACTGTGTTCCTTGAAGAAGCGAGAGTGCTGGTTTCCGAGGATTTAACCCCGTCGGACACGGCATCGCTCGACCGTTCCAAAATTTTAGCCATTGCCACGGAAACAGGTGGGCAAACCAGTCATGCCGTTATTATGGCCCGTGCGAGTGGGGTTCCTGCAGTTGTGGGGGTCCGCAGCCTAACGGAAGGGTTGGGGGAGGGCGATACTCTGCTGGTTGANGGATTCGAAGGGGTCGTGATCATCAATCCGTCTGAAACCACTCTGTTTCGCTATGGTAAAGTGGGTATTCGCAGAAAGAAACTCAAAAGTCTGGTGGAAAAAGATGCAAAGGAACCCGCTTTAACAAAAGATGGTCATGAATTTCGACTTTATGCAAATGCAGATACCCCGGAAGAAGTCGCGGCGGCAATAGAATCTTCATGTCAGGGGGTTGGTTTATTCAGGACTGAAGCTCTTTTTCTGAGAAAAAATGAGATGCCTCCCGAGGATGTTCAGTATTTTCATTACCGTGAACTGGTTGAATCTGCTAATTCTTTGAGTGTGACAATCAGAACCTTGGATTTAGGCGGGGACAAAGTGCTTAACTTGGCAGAGCGGGAAAAAGAAACTAATCCATTTATGGGCTTCCGTGCGATTCGTTATTGTTTGCGTAATCCGGATATATTCCTCCTTCAATTGAGGGCCATTTTACGGGCCAGTGGCCATGGGGAAGTAAAGATCATGTTTCCCATGATCAGTGGTGTGGGCGAGGTTATTCGGGCTAAGAATTTGCTCGACCGGGCCAAGGACGAACTGCGTTCAGAAAAGATTGAGTTTGATGAGAAGATTGAAATTGGTTGTATGATCGAGACGCCGGCCGCGGTCACAATCTGTGATCTGTTGGCTCATGAAGTCGATTTCTTCAGTGTTGGAACAAATGATCTGGTGCAGTATCTTTTGGCCGTTGACAGGGTGAATAATGAGATCGCCTATCTATATGAGCCTCATCACCCTGCCGTTATCCGTTCCCTCCAGCATGTAAGCCAAGTTGCAAAAAATATGGGCAAACCAATTACCGTTTGTGGTGAAATTGCGGGAGATCCGCATTTTTTACCTATTTTACTGGGTTTAGGTTTTGAGAATTTAAGTTGCGCCCCTCCATTACTTCAGGAATTGAAGTTTTTTGGTCGTAGGTTTACTCAAATCGAATGTGAGGAATTAGTTGCTGAAGTACTTTCCATGAGCCGCCCAGTCCGCATTAAAGAAAAATTAAAAGAATTCTATGATCTTCGAGTGGCCGATCTCTTGGCCTGAGACTTTTTTTAAAGAATCGACTATTCGTCCTGAAACTTAGAGGCAAATAGCTCAGTCATTTCTTTCTCAAACTCTTCGGGTTTTTCACAGTTTGCATCAAATTCCAGTTTTGTTCCTTTGGCAGCTGCTAACATCATGATTCCCATAATACTTTTTGCATTAATTTTTTCACTCCCTTTGGTCACCCAAATTTCTCCCTCATATCGGGATGTGACCCGCACGATCATAGCGGCAGGCCGCGCATGCACGCCCATCTTATTGGACACCTCAAGGGTAAAGGTGTGCAACTCATATTCATTTTTACTTTCAGACATATCACTCATGACTTATGAAATAAGAGAGCGATCTTAGAGAAAAGACAAAGAAAAAGTGAAAGTAAGAAAAAGTAAGACGGCTGCATAGGCGGCAGCAAGTACATCATCGATCATTACTCCAAATCCACGACCGAAGTGTTGTATGCGATTGATTCCCAGTGGCTTAACGATATCAAAAAAGCGAAAAAAGAGGAATCCAATGGTCATCCAACTGAGCACATTCCATGAGGGTTCGAAAGGCATTGAGAAGGGGAGGCCCAGATAAACCAAGGGCAGTGCAGTAAATTCATCCCAGATAATTTCTCCGGGATCAGTTTTGCCCAGAATTTTCTCTGCACGAGTACAAAGAGGAATCCCTAAGACGATTAAAGGAATAAAGAGTAACCCGGTGTAAGCTAGAGACCATCCACTCGCCCATGATGCCAAGCCAACAACGAGAACACCGAAAAGGCTGCCAAATGTTCCGGGTGCAGGGCATTTCTGACCAACCGGACCCAGCGTGGCTAAGAATACAATTCCGTTTGGGCCCATCCTCTAATCGTCAAGGAAGTATTTCCAGTACTTGACTAGGTAAATAATTCCTGAAAACACAGTCAGTACCGTTGCAAAGATCAGAGTTAGTTGACCGGCCCATCTGAGAATTTCCACAGCATAGTTGTTACTTTCTGGTGACAGAATTCGAGTTCCGTCAACCTCCAACGCTAGCTGGGCTAAAAACAGGGAAATACACAGTAGTTGTACCACAGTTTTTACCTTCCCTATCTTTTCTGCTGCCAAAGTTTTTCCCTTGGCGGCAGCCACCAAACGTAAACCTGTGATTAGAAATTCTCTGGAGAGAACAAGCAAAATAAGGAAAAGGGTCCATTTCTCGAGGGCACCAAGTGCAAGTAAGCTCACGAACATGCCCATCGTAAGCACTTTATCAGCGAGTGCATCCATAAACTTACCAAACTCCGAGACCTGACCAAATTTCCGTGCCAACCAACCATCCAACCAATCAGTGAGTGCAGCGAAGAGAAAAAGCAGTAGAGCCCCGGTCCTCACGCCTGGCCACATTTGGCTGGGGTCAGGGTAGAGCATTCCAATGACAATAAGCATCAGTGGTATTCTGGAAAGTGTGAGCAAATTTGGAAAATTCATGCTTCTAAAATAAGCATTACTCTTTTCATCTTCGTATTGCAACTCGAACAAAGAACGACCTTGAGGATGGACTTCGTTGAATGTGATGGTATGATTAATATAGATGTCTACTGCTCTTTATCCCGGAACCTTTGACCCTGTTACCAAGGGTCATTTAGATGTACTCTCCCGTGCATGCTCACTTTTTGATAGGGTTGTCGTTGCGATTTCCGAGGGAAATAACTCCAAAGATACTCTTTTTGATGCACCCACACGGGTTCGTTTAGTGGAGGAAAATCTGGGCGAGCATCCAAATGCATCTGTAGAATCTTTTTGCGGTTTGCTGGTAGATTACGCGATGGAAAAAAAAGCTAGCGTTTTGGTTAGGGGATTACGGGCTGTTTCTGATTTTGAGTATGAATTTCAAATGGCTCAAATGAATAGGCATTTGGATTCCAATATCGAGACCATATTTTTAATGCCAAACGAAAAATATTTTTACACCAGCTCACAGCTTATTAAACAGGTTCATCTCTTTGGAAAAAGAGAAACCGATCTTGTTCCCGAGAATGTTCTTTCCGCCCTGCGGGAAATTAACCGGTTTGACCGTGGGGAAGATCCTGTTTGATGTCAGACTCTGATACTTCCATACAAAAGCAAAAAAAGGCAACCTTCGGTGTTGTATTCCTGACCATTTTTATGGATATGGTCGGATTTTCGGTCATTTTCCCTCTGTTCCCCTCGATGCTCGATCATTATCTCATCCGTGAAGCTGCCTTGGGTGGGGGACTGGTTACTGCTTTTGTGGATTTGGTGAAGGATTACGGGTACGACGGAATAAAGGCAGAAGGGTTTCGCTTGGAAACAGTTATATTTGGGGGAGCCCTCGGTTCACTGTATGCAATTTTACAGTTTGTATTTGCTCCGATCTGGGGTCGTTTTTCTGATCGGGTCGGCAGACGTTCAGTTCTTTTACTGACTTTGGGAGGAACCTGCCTTGGATATGCACTGTGGATTTTTGCGGGAAGCTTTTGGATATTGGTTCTTTCTCGGACAATTGGAGGCATTGCAAGCGGCAACTTGTCGGTAGCAACAGCTGCTATTGCGGATGTGACTTCTCGTAAAGACCGTTCCAAAGGAATGGCGGTTGTGGGGATCGCTTTTGGTCTAGGCTTTGTGCTTGGTCCTGCACTGGGAGGGTTTGCCAGTTCGTGGGATTGGTCAGGAGATTCTTCCTCCTCTCTAGCGCTCACGCCTTTTTCATTGGCCGCGTTGATCAGCTTTTGCCTAGCCTTGGTTAATTGGGCTTGGTTGGCCATGCGTTTTCGCGAAACATTACCTGCAGAGAAAAGAGGCCGGGGCAATGAGCAACCCAGACCTGCTATTTTTCAAATAAAAAAAGTGGCCAACTCGGCAGTTCGTAAGACCTGTCTTTCCTATCTCTGTTATATGGTTTCATTCAGCGGCATGGAATTTACCCTTACTTTTTTGGCAGTCGAAAGGTATGCGTACGAGCCTAAAGATATTACCAGTATGTTTCTTTTAATCGGATTTACTCTTATCTTTGCCCAAGGGTTCATTGTTCGACGATTTGTGGGTAAGATAGGGGAAAAGAATATGGCTCTTCAAGGAATTCTCCTTGGTTTTGTGGCATTTTTACTCTTGGCTCTGCCATCTTCTGAAACAAGGTTTTTCTTTGCTCTGTTTCTGATGTCCTGTGGCGTTGCTTTTATTAGTCCCACTTTGACGGCGTTAACTTCTTTACATTCGAGTGAACAGGATCAAGGTTTTAATCTGGGTATTTTCCGGTCATCAGGTTCGATTGCCCGAGCCTGCGGTCCAATTCTTGCCGGTCTTGCTTATTATTTGAGTGGTTCCACTTTTGCATACACTGCGGGTGCTTTTTTATTACTAATTCCATTTCTCATTCTATTGGGAGTACCCAAGCCAGCTAAAGAAGAATTCGAGGACGAAGGCTAATTTACATATATGTTTTCCCTCGCCATTTTAATGAAATTCTCTAGATTAAATCTTTTAGTAAGTAGAACCCTAGCCTGTAACCCCTCACATCAAACCTAAGTACTCGTAAATGAATGTCGAAATTGTCGATCGTCTGATCGAAAAAGACCCATCTTTAGAATCTTCACGCACTGCCCTCGAGGCAATGAAAGAGGGTGCTATTTGCATTCACCGAGCATGGGGAGTTGGGCGAATTTCAGGTTTTGAAGCAGAGGCTGGAATGATCTTGGTCGATTTTGAAGAAGGGGAGCGTAAGTCACATGCGATGGACCCTGTGTTTTGCATCGATAAGCTGGAAGTGTTGGCCGATGACCATGTTATTTCACAGCACCGTGCCAACACTGAAGAAATTGAGATTAAAATAAAAAAAGAACCAGTCGAATTTTTCATTGATATTATTTCGAAGTTTGAAGATGGTTGTGCCCCAACACGCGACCTCGAGCGTACCATCCATTTATTGCTCGGACCCACTAAAGGAAAGAAATGGTGGACTGCCACCAAGAAACTCTTAGTCAAAGATGCTAGAGTTGCAGTTCCCAATAAAAAGACAGAGCCTTATGTTTTACGGGACGAACCGGTCAAGCCTGAACAGGAAATCCTTCAGGACTTCTTTGATGAAAAGAGATCCAAGGAAAAGATTCTTTTGGCTGAAAAACTATATGATTTATCGTCTGAAAAGGAAGATTTACAGGCAGATCTTCCCCAAGTTCTTCATGATTTAACGGTCGCTTTGATGGAAGCCCGAAACCTTAGCCAGGCAGACCGTCTGCATGGTATCTGGGTACGGAATAATCTGGCCCGTGATGTTGAAGAGGATGTTGAAAAGCTTGAACCCACCTCTGCTTCAGTACTCAACCAGTGCGAAGATGACTTGCCCGGATTGGCTGATCAGATGCCTGCGAAATTTCACTCCCGTTTTCTCGATCTTGTTACCCGGGTTTATCCTGACAACTGGAAGAAAATTGTTCTACAGCTTCTGCATAACACAGCCACGAAATTCTCGGGTGAATGTGCTCATTTCTTAATCGACCGTGAGGATTCAAAACTGCTTATAAAGTCCTTAAACGATACCTTGGATGAACAAACCCTTAAGGCACCCGTTCTTCTTTGGATGATCAAGTTTCGTGCCCTTAGTAAATTTGAAGCTTTGCTTGACGGATTGATGACTCCACGGTTGCTGACTGCGGTCTTTTCGGCAATTGATTATGAATCCCTTCAAAACGCAACCAGTCGACGGATTCCCCTGGCAGAGATTTTGTCAGATGATAAAGAATTGTTACGAGATATTTTGAGTAAGGGGAGTGCAGAGAATGCTAAGGATTTGGCACAGGCACTCATTCTCAATCCAGGGTTTGAAGATTTAAGCAAACGTTCCTTACTTGCCCGGTTTATCAAGATGCATCCTGAAATTCAGGAGATTATTGAAGGTGGCGGAGGTTCATCTTCCCAGTCATCAGCGGTTGCTACAGATGACTCATTAATCGTTTCTCAGTCAAGTTATGATCGTAAGGTTGATGATCTAGATTTGTTAAATAAAGAGAAAATTCCCGCAAACTCTCAAGCTATTGAAGCTGCCCGTGAATTGGGTGATCTGCGCGAAAATGCTGAATACCAAATGGCCAAGGACGAGCAAAAGATTTTACTTTCCCGCCAAGCTGATCTCCAGACTGATCTGATGCGTGCCAAGCCCACAGATTTTACCGATGCCCCATCTGACGCGGTTGGGATCGGATCAAATGTTACCCTTTCCAATACCAATAGTGGGGAATCCCAGAAGTATACAATTCTTGGAGCATGGGATAGTGACCCTGACAACAATGTTCTTTCTTATCTAACCCCACTTGGCCAAAAATTGCTTGGGAAGAAAGTTGATGATCTTGTGGAGACTGAAGTTGAAGGTACGGTCACAAATTGGAAAATTGAAGGTCTTTCCCGTTGGGTGGACTCTCAATAATTTGACCTTATTTAGTTCTCTCTTTCATATTTAGCTCCTGCAGGGAGCAAAAGATGTTTGCCAAGACGACTCTGGTAGGTGTTTTCTTTAATGTGTGATTAAGGTAACTGAGATTCTTCAAGTTTTATCCGATAATACGCGGTTGCGTTTACTACGTCTTTTGGCAGAGGAGGAGTTGTCAGTTGCTGAACTTCAGGAAATTCTCGAAATGGGACAATCTCGTATTTCCACTCATTTATCTCAAATCCGGCGGCATGGTTTGCTCACTGACCGCAAGGATGGGAAAAAAACCTTTTATTCCCTCAATCTTGGTGATTCTCCGCGGTTAGATTTAATAAGGGTGGCCCTCAGGGAAGATTCTGAGGAGGAATTTTGGGAAACTGATCAGGCAGGTCTTACCCGTATCATTGATCGGCGCCGTAGGGAAAGTGAACGTTATTTTGATGAAGTGGCTGAACGACTTGGTAAAAATTATGTACCCGGTCGCTCCTGGGATGCCATCGGACATTTTTTACTGCGCTTGGTTCCACGAATAAATGTTGCAGATTTGGGAGCAGGGGAGGGTACGCTTTCTCAACTCCTTGCTGAAAGAGCAAACAAAGTCTACTGTATTGATAGTTCGAAAAGTATGGTTCGGCTAGGTACGGACTTGGCGAAGAAAAAGAATTTATCCAACCTCGTTTATAAGCAGGGAGATATTGAAAAAGTCCCTTTGAACTCAAAAAGTGTGGACTTAGCTTTGATGAGCCAGTCTTTGCATCATGCTCAACACCCAGAAAAAGCTCTTGCTGAAGCTTATCGTATAGTAAAACCAGGCGGACAGTTGGTGGTCCTTGATTTAAAAAAACACCAGTTTGAAAAAGCTCGAGAGCTTTATCAGGATCAATGGCTTGGCTTTGGGGAGAACGATCTATACCGGATGATTCGCGAAGCCTTGTTCCTACGGGCCAAAGTTTAAATCGTTTCCAAGGAAAGTAAAGAACCTTTTTTCGAAACAATCCTGGGGGTCGGTGACAGAAACTAACCTTTCACCTTTTCAAGATTCTCAAGACGGTCCGAATTTCTTGGTGAAAAGCCGATCCATTTGAATCCCTTTGCACAGAAATTCTTTAGGTCTTCCAGCACAAGGTAAAGGCATGGAACCATAAGCAGAGTGATAAAAGTGGCAAAGAGTACGCCAAATCCAATGGCAATGGCCATGGGCTTGAGGAACTGAGCCTGTAGACTTCGTTCAAACAGGATGGGCAGCAGACCTACAAAAGTGGTCAACGAAGTTAACAGAATAGCCCGGAAACGAGCCATTCCGGCAAGCCGCGTGGCTTCATATATGTTAGTCTCCTTAGCCCGTTGGTTCACATAATGCACCAAGACCAAGCTGTCATTGATGACCACTCCGGTCAAGGCTACCAGTCCAAAGTGTGATAATTGGCTTAAGGGCAGACCAAATAAATAGTGTCCAAAAACCGCCCCGATCAAACCAAACGGAATCACAGACATGATTAGGAAAGGTTGGAGGTAGGAGCGGAAAGGAATGGCAAGTAGGCCATAGATCACAAACAGACAAATCCCACCCGCCTGAGCCAGTCCTGAATCACTTTCTTCCTGTTCTTTTTTTTCTCCAACAAAAGAAAAGCGCAGGCGAGGAAATTCATCCCGCAAAATGGGTATGAATTTAGTGTCTAAATCATTCTCAATCAGCGGAATGTTGGCCACAACCTTGTCTGCCGAAGTTTGCACATTAATGATTCTTGCCCGATCTGAACGTTTAATAGTGGGGTATCCCTGTCCTAGTTCAATCGAGGCCACCTCTTCCAGTGGTGCCTCCACTCCATTGGGAGTCCGTACTCGGAGGTTGGACAAAGCTGTCAGCGTCTTGCGATCAGCTAAAGGATAGCGGAGCATTACTTTGACTTCATCTCTTTCCCGTTGGATCCGCTGAATTTCCTCCCCGTAGTAAGCCTGCCTTACCTGCCTGCCCAAATCTGCCTGGGTAAGCCCGAGTGATCGGCCATTTGGCTTAAGACGGATTTTCATCTCCCTTTTGCCTCCCGAATAAGTGTCTGAAATATCGAAGAGTCCATCATAAGTGCTAAGCTTCGATTTTATCTTGGCGGCAGCCAGGCTCATTTGATCGAGATCATGGCCGGCAATTTCCATATCAATGGCTG
>NHCX01000027.1 GCA_002168015.1 Verrucomicrobia bacterium TMED44 | reverse complement strand
GCTTTTTTAAAAATGGTATTTCTGTCAATCCATTTTGGCGGGCTAATATTAAACCAATGGATGACCATGAAACCTCTAACGGGGTCGGCCCTATCGCGGCGGTCGACGAATTCTACTTTAATATCGAACTACATCCCGACTCCCTTAACCTTGGAGCCGCCACCCCAACCGAAAAAAACCTTCTCCGTATCAATAACATCTGGACCCGGGCNGCCTATCTAGCAAAAGGAAAGACCCAGTCCCTGCTCTGGGGAATTACCCGGCCGGAGGGCGGACGGGGGGCTGGTTTTACCGGTGGCCACCATCATCGAAACTGGGCCATTGACGGCTACCGTCAACTCGTCCTCAACACAATTGCTTGGATCGCTGNGGAAAAAGTTCCCCCATCCGGCGTGCCCACTTATCCAGTCACTGAAGACGAGCTTAACGAAAACCTCGACGATTATGGAGACAAAACCAACCGGGTTAAACTCCCCACCAAGGCAGACATTACTTTTACCCCCGGTCCATGGATGACACCGGAAGAACATGCTGAATCCCGTCGCAAGCCCAAAAAAAAGAAATAAGCCCCTTAACTTCGACTTTTCCTTAAACAACATTAACCGATTAAAAATATGAAACAATCTTTACTACTGATTCTTTTCTCCTTCCTGTTCACGGGGCTTTTAGCCAAACATCACAAGGGAGAAATGACTCCTATCTTTGACGGAAAAACCCTTAATGGTTGGANCCAGTTGAATGGAACCGCCACCTACCGGGTGGATAAAGGAGCCATCATAGGGAAAACTAAAGAAGGAAGCCCGAACTCCTTCCTCTGCTCCGATAATCTATACGGTGATTTCGAACTTCATTTCCAAGTCAAATTGATCAATGACGAATTAAATTCGGGGGTGCAAATTCGCTCCCAAACCAAAGAATTGAATGATAAAGAAAAAGCCCGCGGTGATAAATTTGGACGAGTGAATGGCCCACAGGTTGAAATTGAAGCCACCAAAGAAAACGGAGCCGAATCCGGATATGTATACGGGGAAGCACTGGGTGGATGGATGACTCCCAAAAGTGATCTCACTCCCCACAAACACTTTAAAAATGGTGAATGGAATCAATACCGAATTGTTGCCAAAGGTCCCCGGATTCAGACCTGGGTAAATGGAAATCAGGTTTCCAATCTTACCGACAAGGAAAAACATAAAACCCACTCGAAAGGATTTATTGGCTTACAAGTACATTCCATCAAAAAAGGCTCTGGTCCTTATGAGGTTGCCTGGAAAAATATTAAGATCAAAGAAATCAAGTAATTTCAGGAGGAAGCACTATGAAACAAAATTGTTTTTTATTTCTTTCACTCATTATTTTCGGCTCACTCTCTGGCAAAAAGGATGGCTTTGTTCCCTTGTACAATGGAAAGGATCTAAGCGGTTGGCAAACCACCGGTAACTGGCTTCCCCAAGAGGATGGATCGCTCCTCATTAAACCGAAACCAGACCAAAAAGGTTGGCAAAGATATTCCGACTATTTGATCAGTAAGAAAAAATACGGGGACTTCATTCTCACCCTTGAATATAAATACCCTCTAAAGGGAAACAGCGGGGTATTTTTCCGAATTGGGGATCCTAAAGATCCGGTAAAAACTGGTATTGAATGCCAGATTCTGGACTCAGCCGGCAAAGCGGATGACCAAATGGGCCATCATGATCATGGTGGCATAATCCGCACTGTTGGGCCAAGATTTAATATGTCCAAAGAACCCGGCGAATGGAACCACATGGTGATCAATTGCCAGGGACATCATCTCCGAGTGGCCCTGAACGGTATTGAAATCATTAACCACTGGATGGACTCATCCACAGAGGGAAAAAATACTGGCGTGGGAGACCGACCCCTGCAAGGACACATAGGGTTACAGGATCATGGCATATCCAATGATATTTATTTCCGTAACATCCGTATAAAGTCACTTTAGAAATTGAGTTCGGTTTCGCTACACTCTTCTTCATTTCTAAATTAAAAGAAATCAATTAAAGTTAATGAAAGTCTATGGCATTCAATTCTCTCCTGAATGGGAAAGTAAGGCAAAAAATTTTCAGCGAATTAATAAGTTATTGGAAACTGCCTCTATTCTTTCCAAAAGTTTAATTGTTTTACCAGAGACTTTTTCAACAGGTTTCTCTTTGGATACTCAAATTACAGCCCAAGGTGAACCCTTATTAACTTTAAGCTTTATGAGTCAACTTGCTCGTAAATACCAATCTTGGATTGTGGGTGGTATGATCGTGCAACAAGATGAAAAATTTTACAATCGCCTGATTCAAGTTTCACCTAGTGGAGATTTTAATGGGCACTACGACAAAATCCATTTGATCCCTGATCTAGGAGAAGATCAATCTCATGCTCCTGGGAAAGATTTGAACATTCTGCAAATAGGCGAATTTAAAATTTGTCCCATAATTTGTTACGATCTTCGATTTCCGGAGCTTTTTCGAAAAGGTATTCAAATGGGAGCGAACTTATTTGTGGTTATCGCATGCTGGCCAAAGATCAGGATCCATCATTGGAAAATTCTTCTACAAGCCCGGGCAATCGAAAATCAGTCATATGTTTTAGGGGTTAATCGAACGGGAGAGGAACCTAATAATAAGTATTCAGGAAATTCACTCATTATTGGACCCAAGGGTGAAATTATAAGTGAAATGAAAGAAGAGGAAGGAATCATGGATGCAAAACTTCAGTTCTCTGAAATAAGTAAGTGGAGAAATGAATTTCCTGTTCTCCGAAATCCACACTGAAATTTATTTTGATCTTACAACATAAAAAAACTTACGCCCAGAGTGAATTAGGCAAATTAACTCTGGCAAGGATACGATCTATTTTAGCTAATTCATCTGATGAAAAATCGGTCTGGTTTACAGACTTTACATTTTCCAAAATTTGAGAAATCGAGCTCGCTCCAATCAACGCACTCGTAACCCTGGTATCTCGTAAGACCCAGGATAATGCCATTTGGGCCAATGTTTGCCCGCGTTGTCCGGCATGTTCATTCAGTTCCTGAATAACCCTGATATTTTGTTCATTNACCTCGTTCTTTCGAAGAGGAGAATTTTCAAGACTTGCCCGAGAGCCTTCCGGTATACCCTTTAAATATTTATCCGTTAAAAGCCCNTGGAAAAGTGGACAAAATGCAATAATTCCCAATCCAAGTTCACCGCAGGTGTCGAGCAGACCATTTTCCACCCATCGATTAAGCATCGAATAATTTGGCTGATGAATAGCCAACGGGGCAAAATGGTTTTCCTCACAGACATTGGCTGCCTCCCTGGTAGAATCAGCAGAATAGCTGCTTATACCAACATACAGAGCTTTGCCCTGTTGTACGGCTGAATCCAAGGCACCAAGAGTTTCGTCCAGGGGAGTGTCCGGATCAAATCGATGCGAATAAAAAAGATCGAAGTAATCAACATTCATTCTCTTTAATGACTGGTCAAGACTAGCCATCATGTATTTTCTGGATCCCCATTCACCATAGGGACCTGGCCACATATCATAGCCTGCTTTACTGGTAATCAAAATTTCATCCCGGGGTAATTCTTTNAGAATTTCTCCAACATTAGACTCTGCGGATCCGTATGGAGGGCCGTAATTATTAGCTAGGTCGAAGTGAGTGATGCCTTGGTCAAAGGCCCCATGAATCATTTCTCGTTGGTTAGCTGATGGATTACTACCCCCAAAGTTATGCCAGCAGCCTAGAGTAATAGCAGGAAGTTTTAATCCCCATCGCCCGCAATTNCGATAGGGCATTCTGCCATCATACCTTTCTGGATTAGGTGACNCTTTCATAAGAAAATCTTACAAAAGTATTCCTTAAGATTCAGACTCAACTGTTTCGTCTTCTACTTCTTGCTTGCTTGACTCTTCCTTGACTTCCTCTCCCAGATATTCGCGAACACTCAGATCTCCAACAAAAGAAAGTCCATCTCTTCGCTCAACCACATGATAACGTTCAACATATTTTTGTACCACATGGATTTTAGCATCTAAAGGCTGTACGATAAGAAGTTGTAAATGAAATTCCTTAAAGAGGTCCAACAAATACTGAGAAAATTCATCATCCGTTTTACTAAACATTTCATCCACAGCTACCAATCGGAATGTTTCTGTCTGCTTACCTCCTACATCTATTCCATACTGATAAGCAATCGCAGTCGCTAGAATAGTGGAAGCCAGTCGATTCTTTTCTCCTCCCGACTTTCCGGCTGCTCCGCTATAACTTTGGCGAAGTCCATCCCCGTCCCTGTAAAATTCGTCAGCTCTAAACTTGAACCAGTTACGAACATCAATGACCCTTTCCGTCCAAACCATGTCCGCTTCCAACTCACCAAGAAAATGTTCAACACGATGATATCTTTCACGACGACGTTCATCATCATCATCTGATTCCAGATCGGCTTCCAAGGCATGCCTTCGAAGTTTCTTAAATCGGCGTACTCCATCATCTCCTGCATCTTCAAACTTTAATTGAATGTAGGTTTGTTCTTTTCGGTCGAAAACGACTCGGGCAAGATGATCATTGAGTTCATTAATTCTTTTCCGAATACGATCTCGGTGTGATTCCAATGATTCACTAAATCCAGAAACTTCCTCGGGAACCTGGACGCGAAGAAGTTCTTCAAACCTCTCTTTATTCTTCGCTAAATCTTCCTCTTCAATCTGTACTCGAACTTCGTCAAACATGGAGTATGTTTTTTCCTGATATCCTTCTTCAAGATCCAAAGTCAGTTCATCACGAAAAGCTTGATTTCGTCCATCGGCTATGAAACGTTGCATCGCAGCCACATTTTTATCTCTCAATTTGTCTAAGCCAGATTCAATTTTTGAAATACTACCTTCAACTTTGTGAGTTGCATCTCGGGCTGCTTCTTCGATGTCATCTGGTTCAGCAGGAGCTTTCCCGAAATCTTTTTCAATTTCTTTATACAAAGAATCTAATTCTTCTTCTCTCATCTCAATTTCTTCTTCGGTTAAATCAGCAGCAGATTCCTGAATCTGGAAGAATTCATCCTTGCACTGCTTGAGCAGTGATTTAAGAGCTACAAGCCTTGAATCATTCCGTTCAGCCCGAGCTTCGACTCCTCCTATTCTTTGTAAAATTTCGTCACGCTTATTTTGAGCCACTTCTAAAGTTTGCCCAGCTTCGGAATGATCATCTTTCAATCTTTTTAGTACATCTGATCCACCAACGATTACTCTCTCTTCTTCCTCCAACTCAGCAATGCGGGAAGATAACCCCAAACCATCAATATCTGAGAACTCATTCGCACAAGCCTGTAATTGAGCACCGCTTCTGAGTCTCGCACGTAACGATTGCCTTTCCAGTTCAGCCTCCCGGATCGCACGACCTGAACGATCGACTTCTTCTCGCCACTTCAACAATGCATCATCTAAAGTCTTTTGTTTTGGACTGACATCCCAACCAATTACCCAGTTACTGGCATCTTCCAAAAAGAAAGTATCGTCTTTCTCATATAAAATGCCACCTGTTTTCACAAGCCCCTCCATGGTCAAGGCGAACTCAGAATCGTTATGCTTTTGATCTCGCTCCTCGAAACAAAGATGTGGGAACAGATCGTATAGATATGCCCGTAACCATTTCAATCGACTTTTTTCGAGCTCGGGACGGAAAAATAATTTGGCGACGGCAGAATCCTCATCAAATCTAGTCTCTTTCGTTCCTGAGTGCGGACAAACAAAAGACAATCTTTCTCCGAGATGATTCTCCTCAAGAAATACTTCTGCTTTTTCAGCAAGTTTAGCTGGTAAAATAATCGTTAAAGAAGTCTCCCTCATTAAACGCTCAATAGGTCCAGTCCATTTAACTTCGTCCGGCATTACTTGAATCACCTCTGCCACGAATGGCAACTCAGCTATATCACGATCTAAAGCCTCTGCAAGAGACTTTCTTAGACGAGACATATCTACAGGAACATTACTATTTGAATCGAGCAGGTAGTCCCTTTCCTCCTCTAAATACTCCACCCTTTCAGTAGCTTTGCGTAATTGATATGAAATTTCCGGAATTTTCTCATCTAAATCTGAAATATTTCCTTCAATCCTAGGTAAATGTGCTTCCAAATCTCTTCTTAATGACAAAAAGTTGTCTTCCGTCTTCATGGAAAGACCCTTTTCCCAACTACTTAAGAGGCGTTCAAAAGTTGCCGATCTTTTAGTCACTACCTCCCTTTTGTCTCTGAGCCTGTCCAATTCAGCCCCTACTTGTTCAAGCCTGCGATTTTCATCACTATCAGAAAGTGCACGATCCAAATGACTTAGTTTGTCTCGAAGGCGGTCAACCTCAATTCTTGCAGTCTTAAGCCTAGCTCTTTCCGCCTCTTCTTGGTGTTTTAATTCATCCACCCATTCTACACGGCGATCCAACTCGACCTGTGCGTAGAAAGGTTCTATTGCTTGGCGAATTTTTTCTGCATGCTCGCGCTCCTGGCAACTCTTTGCATAGCCTAAATGTGTATCTTTAATTTCATCCAACTGCGTAAGCTGATAGGAGGCTGTTTCAATTCTTCGATGAGTACTTCGTAAGTCATCAAAACGCTCTGTGAGGGCAACTAATTTTTCCTTGGAGCCACCATCATCGAGCATGTGTTCACGGATGAACTGTGTTAGATCTTTAACATCCTTAATGCATACTGCCTGATTAAAAATTGCCATGGGAGAGCGCGTACCCAAGTCTGCATCCATGAACAGCAAGGATTCAAGTTTTTTGTGATAAGCAGTAAATGAATCAAAGGTGATCAAATTTCTTTCTTTGATAATACGGCGAATATTATCAATGTCTCCTAGTTTATTGAAATCCTCCTCAATACTGAGCTTTCTCTTCTCTACTATATAAACCTTGTCGATTTTACCACTGGGCAGACACCACAAAATTTGGGCAATGCTAACATCCGATTTGTAGGCTTCGTTGTAAAAATTAGCAAGTAGTACGGTGTAAGATTCACCAGGCTTCCTTAAAGTTTCTTTCCTGCCTTGACCTGTAGTTACATCATGAACTTCTGAATATGCCCCAAGAACATAATCCCTTTCGTTCCTTTCGCGACTTCCTGCTTGGCTGGAGGCTACATTGTAATTACGTACTCGATTTGGAACAAGAAGGGTGAGAAGAGCATCAACGATCGTAGATTTACCAGAACCATTCCTTCCGGTAATCATCGATGTGCGACCATCGGGGCTCATCGTATAAACTTGATTATGAAATGTACCCCAATTGAGTACAGAAAGTGCGTGCAACCGATACCCCGCAGTTGATTTATCTGGAGAAAACTCAAGTTCTAATTGTGAATCAAACATCTTCTTCCTCCATTTCCTCTTCTAAATCTGGCGATCTTCTTTTGATCTGATCTTTCACTTCTGCAAGTTTTTCAGGCGGTAGCTTGGCCTTTATGATTCTCTCCACACGATAAAGGCCCCCATCCTTGTCCCTAACCCTTTTAAGAATGCCCCATTCTTCGAATTTTGAAATCATTCCAGAAATTTGTCGATGAACCTTTTTTTCATCATGCATTTCTGGGTAGTAAGGAAGCATAACTTCCCGCAAATCAAGTGCCGAGCGATACAAGTGATCCCCTTCTTCTTGGTCTTGTTCGAATCTCAGCAGCTCTTCTCTTAATATAACCATAAAAATTGTTTGATGATAAGTGAGCCTTGTCCGCCTCAAAACCCGGGGAAGAGGAGCAGATGCAGAGTCTTCCCATTCTTCTATTTCTTCGTTCGTCTCTTCTGCTTGCCTAATAAAAGCATAACCTGCGGTATCATCGCGGGCTACTTCTAATCCCATTTCAATGAAATGATTTTTAATATGTTCCCACTCGGCACCCAAGCGCCCCCATAAATCTAAATCTTCTTGATAAATGGGACCATTCAAGAGGCGAACAATCACATGACGATGAGTAATAGCAGGGTTCATAAAGTAGTTTTTTGAAAGATTAATTGTTCAACCTCGACAAACCTTGGTTGTGAAGGGCGATTGAGATCAATTTTGATAATTTCGTCGTTTAAAATATCGTGTCGACTATCTTCACCGGCTACGACNCGGTAGCAAACNACATCAACNACNCCACGCTCCAANGGATATTTGNTCACCATTTCNGTGAGGGANACCTTNTCGGATTNTNGNAACTCNTCATNNACCCGCTCNCGAAATNTCTTTAAATCAAGAGGTTCCCCAACAGAGCTTAAAATCTCATTCATCCACTCATTATCTTCATTCTTCGCGGTAGAAATCGGGGCAAAAGGCTCAACAGCTTTNGGTTCCCAAAAGTCAGATTCCATAAGGCCAAAAANTTGAGGNCTAATATCAATTTCAAATTCCCAATCTGCAGGTGGAATATCTCGTAAAAGGTAAGCATTCCTGCGAATTTGAGTAAGTGTTTTCCTAACCTGTCGNCCCCCACCTCCAGCATGATCACCGACTACTTGCCTGAGTTTTCTACTAATCCTTCCATAAGCTCCATGAGCTGAACCTGCTTCCCCGAAAAGTCGATCACTTAAACTAAGAAAAGTCTTATTGGGATCCAACCCACGCCGCCGGGCAATGCCTGAAGTTTGTTCTGCAAGATTTCGGAATTGCCGGGCTAGGGTTGGATTCGTCATCATCGAGCGAAACCCAAAATAGCTTTTACCCTGATCACAACTACGCAATTCTTCGTCTGCATCCAAAACATGCTCTACGATGTCTCCCTTCGAAGCATCACCCTTTGCATATAGCTTTGAGATATCTCGTGCGTGATCTTTAAAAAATTCCTCAATAGCTCGAAANTCAGAAAGAAAGTGCTCAACTAGATCCGATAGATCATAAACTTGATCGCGAATGACATCCTCTCCGAAAATAGGAGCTTCCCCTGTTTCCCTTATTCGGGATATTTCCTCTTCAATCTCATCTCTTTTTCTAGAAAGATCTTTGATTCTTGCTTCAGGATCTGCATTCACTCCCTGAGAAAGACTTTCCATCTCCAGTAAAATTCGATTGAANCGAGATTCAGTCGTAGCATAACCCCGTTGCTGCATCGCAAGCAAATCCTGCAACCAACTTAACGCTTTCTCTGAATGACGGGTCAACCTGAAGACATATTCTTCGCGATCTTCATCATAAGTCTTAGTCATGTAACGATGCGCTTCATCACACCATTCATCTAAATATTCCTGAGGCAAGCGTTTGGGTGCATCAAAATCTTCTAATTCGCGAACCTGTTCAATATGTTCGGATAAGGTAGCTATTAGCTCTTCCTCTGAAGCCTCGGAAGTTCCCCATTTTTTAAAAGTCTTGAAAAAGAAACCCACAACAAATGAACCCAAGCGTCCGCGCATAAGTCGCAATGCAGGCGACTCTTCAAACAAGTGAAGAAAATCCTCATCCATCATAAATTCCTAATTCCATCACCTTGCCCTCAGGAATCTACAAGTCAAAGAGAAGTTATTCTCACCCCGAAAGTGGTGTGAGTAACCTGACGCCAAGCATACAAATCATAAAGCTTACCAATTATTTTGACTGCCTCTTTAATTCCTTTTCAACTTTCTCCAAAGCATCCTTAGCACCCATTTGTATCGTGTTTACCCCACGCGGTGAACTTATGTCATGTGGATTAATTCTTATAAAAGTAACTTCTGTTTTCCAGTTATAATAAATATTTTCGCAGGTATTCCGAATAGTTGGTATCGTTAATCCAGCTCCAATTTCGATGATAGATAATGGGCGAGATGCATTTAGCTCCAACCATTGACTAAACCTTTCCTGCTGCTTTTCTGTCCTTCTTGCATCCCAACCAAAATCAGAAAACATCAGTATGTTTGGTCTAGCAATACCCCCACATGATGGACAGTGAGGTAAAGGGTCTTGGGCAAGCAGAGTTTGAGAATCAATGGTAAAAGTATGACCGTCGGGTAATTTCCAGAATTCCTGTCCACAATTTTTAAAACACTGTAAATGATTGATCGATCCATGGCACTCAAGCACCTTATCTCCAGAAAAACCTCCTACCTGAAAGTGCCCATCTACATTTGATGTGAATACAAAAAAAGATGATTTCGACTTTGCCAACTTATGAAGAATAGAAAATCCCGCATGAGGTTTTACCTGCTTATATTTTGTCCAACGATGACCATAAAACCCCCATGCAAGGTGCGGATTATCAATAAACCATTGTGGATCAGCCATATCCTCAAATTTAATTCCCGATTTCTGTAAAACAGGGTAGTTATTCCAAAATCCTTGGGCACCTCGAAAATCAGGTAATCCCGAATCAACGCCCATCCCGGCTCCTGCAGATACGAGTAATGATTGAGATGCTCGCAGTTTCTCGACTATATATTGAATCTGATCCCTGTACNTTCCCGTGCTCACTTAAAAATTTTTAAAGAATGAAGCGTTTTTCCTTTGAAACAATTTTGTTGCCGTTGTTATTTACTACTAGCTTTTACAAACACTTTTGAAATACAATCTTCTTTTACAAGCTAAGCTTTTGGGGCTTTGGCTGCTTATGGTTGCAGGATGCGTTTCTATGCCCAAATCAATTTTTGAATCACAAAGTAAAGCACCCAGCAAAAACACAGAGCTCAAATCTAAGGAATACATAAATGCTCATTTAGGCAATGCATCCAACATAGCTTTTGGGCAAAGTGGACTTCTTTATTTCACTGATCAAAAAAATGCTGGCAAAATTAAAAAGATCCAACTGAATCTTTATTCTGAACCAAAATCTTTTATGGATTTATCAGAGTGGATAAGTCCATTTAATCAAGTTGAGCCAAAAGCAGAAGGGCTTCGGGTTGATCATTTAGGAAGAATTCTAATTGCTGAGGCTGGAACTGGGAAACTTTTGAGAGTTACACCCGACGCAAGAAAACTTGAAGTGCTTGCGGACTCCTATGATGGATATCGATTTACCACGGTTAAAGATTTGGCAATTGGACAGGGTGATGATCTTTTTGTCAGTTCTCCTTTTTCCGGAACTGTCTATCGTATCCGACCCAACGAAGGTTTTATTGGCATCCTCAACGAAGATTTGGTCCGCGTCGAAGGTATCTGTATAAGCCCAGACGGATCACGTCTTGTCGCCGCTGAACCAGATGCTTCCCGGGTCGTTGTATTTGATATACCAAAAGAACTGATTCCTGTTGAATCATGGACCTTGGTAGACTTTTCACCCACAGGAGTCGAACCTAGGGGACTAACATTTGACAATGAAGGGCTTTTGTATGTGGGATTAGGTGAAAAAAAAGAAGTCCGTGTCTTTGACCTTGAACTGGGAGAACAAATTCAAACTTTTGATTCAGGTGATGAAGCAAATGTTCTTCGGTATTTTGAAAACTATCTTTATGTTACAGGAGGAAAAGGCGTAAGGCGGTTTCCCTTAGATTAAATCCTTATCATGTAATCGGGCTTAATTTTTACCTCTTTCGAATTTTCCCAACTAAAACGAAATAGAGGCAAACTATTGTTCTATCTTTGCTAGAAAGAGATCTTTCATCTGCTTGGCAGAGTCAATAATTTCCAGATCATACTGAACATTTCCAGTCTCGATTGCATCACCCCCCCCATGACCAGTCAGTTCGAATAAGTAATAAGATTGTTCGCTGTCAACCTCGACAAGACAAGTATATAAGAGTGACGGTTGACCAAGCAATGGATCTGGGAAATTATTACTTAAATCTTTTGGAGCGTTAATCTCCACGCATAGCACAAATTCATTCCCCTTGCCTGGTTGAAGGTATGGATCCAGGGCAAAGCGGTGCGTTTCCGTTGCTCCACTTACTGCATCTATTTCTCCGGATGGAGAAATTCCAGAAAGCAAGGTATAACGATGGCGCCAAAGGGGAAGAATATGACTACGTTGAGTCTTGTAATCCTCCCAAAGCGGAACTTCCGAGTAAGCAAGGGACTGTTCGAGAAACAGAGTCTCAATCATTGATCCAATCGTACTTTCTGCCCATACTGCAATGGAAGGCATAGGATTTAAATCTTCACGAAAGCCCAAGCTGATCGATATTCCGCTTCCATTCCCGTCCTGACTTTTTCGAACAATCCATTTTCGATGAGGTGCAGGTTGATCAAAACCAACGAGGTTTGAAGATCTAACAATTTGGGCACTGTTCTTGTGCTCATAACTATTTTCGATTAACCAGGAGGCAGGAGGCAGGTTGTTGACTGCTGTGTAGACTAAAAACCCACAGGCAACACCGATCATGAGTATCTGTATGCGGGAAGACAGACTTTGCTTACCCTTTGTAATTCGATTCCTGAAGTACGGGACACGTGCCACAATATGCAGAATCACTAAAACTAAAGTAATGAATCCTGCAATAATATGAATATTCGTGACAGAAAGTGAAAATGGCTGAAAATACGCTAAGGTGCCCGTAGCAGCTAAGGCTGAAAAGCTAAATAAAAGGCCAAAATTGACCAGGTGNCTCATCTAACTGCTAATGCCCACTCTTACTCGGGTTATTAACNANTTTTGNNCCATCAAAACCNATNAANTTNCTNANNTCCTTGATNTNNGACTNACCNACNTCTTTNGGNNNTGCNNNATNNTTNTTACATANNACNGCNGCANANCCAGTNGCAATTCCCATTTGCCCGCANGTATTCATAACTCTTGGTCCGCAGAGTCCNACATGAGTNCANCTAAAGCATCGACCAGCCATCATTAAATTTGANAGNTTTCTTGANTAAAAACTNCGAAAAGGGATGAAGTAGTAACCTCCAGTTTTATGNAACATAGCCGTTGATAGAAAATCTTCCTTGGCTCCTTTTAATTTTCGTTGGTANTGACCNTCNACCTCNCNTTTCTCNACAACCACAGCATCTGGAAACTCCCGGCGTTTAATCGCATCATGCATATCGTAAATGTGATCCCCCATTAACCGACGGGACTCACGCTTCCCACCAACATATGCGACCCATTTCAATTTATTCGGAGCATATTTCGGATTTTTCTTAGCATTGGAAAATGAGCCAAATATTGCACGCAACATATGATCGCGAATTTCTTCCGCATCATCAACCTGATCTAAATCATTATCTGAATACTCCCAATACCATTCTCCCTTNGANGCAACATGTTTNCCNGACACGGGNGTAGCCCATGGAACCTTGGGGAAATCCTGTTTTTGGTTGGTTCGCTCNCTATTCCATAAAACACTTGTNCCCATGACCCGGTTATCCGCTTTCTNCGGACTCCANAGATCACCATATTTATCCCAGCCTTCATCATGTTGGGAAGCTGCTTCACGGCCATAGCGGTAATCAGCTCCAGCCCAGTAACCCAGCCAACCGTCTCCAGTCGCATCAATAAAAACCGGGGCGCGAAATCTTTTAATCCTACCACCCGTTACCTCTCTTGCCTCTACACTGAGAATTTTATCTCCCTTTTTCTCCAATCCACACGCTGTATGATGGGCAAATAAATCAACGCCGGATTCGGCCATAGTTTTTTCTCTTTTAACCTGATCAACTTTGGCTTTCTCATTTCCATTTGGATAATGAATCGTGTCGATTGATTTGAGAATATCAGAACCATAGCCGTGAATACCAAGGGTATGAACCCTGATTTC